>NZ_JBEPXO010000040.1:17626-33758 GCF_041641895.1 Salinigranum sp.
GAACAGGCGGCCGGCTTCTCGATGGTCGGGGAGAGCGCGCCGTTCTTCGGCGGCGGCGAACAGCCGGAACGCTGAGCTGAGTCGGTCGGTTCCCACCGCTTTTCGAGTGAGGACGAGGTGCCCGACAGTCGCGGCTGTCGACGCTCGATGCCGGGCCGGTTCCGGTCGCCGGTGTCCGTCTCGGCGTGACTGCGGGGCGTTGGAGGCGGGCAACAGTCGACGCCGCCTCGTCGGGGGGACGCGACTCGGCGTGTGGGTCTTGAGACGAGCCACGGGAAGGAACGAGACCGTACCGTTGGGCCGAACCGACGAGCGTTCCGCTGGACGGTTCGGGTCTCAAAAAAAGTGGCTCGCGTGCCGATTCGGAGACGTCTCGGACGACCTTAGAGGAAGATCGTGTCGTCCTGGACGTCCGAAGGAATGTTGACCTCGACGCGGGTCGTCGCTCCCGAAGGCGTCGTGATGAGGAGCGTGCCCTTGTCGCCGCTATCGAGAGCAGCACCGTTGAACGTACCCTGGCTGACACCGATGTCGAGCTGGTACTTGGAGTCGTCGGTGATAACGACGGGCGACGTGGTCGTAGCGCCGGTTTCGTCGTACACCTGTACGTCACCGGAGCTGACGGGTGCCTGGTTCTGGCTGTCCTCACCGATCCACTGCACCGTAGTCGCGGTGAGGTTGACATTGTCCGAACCCGACGCTTTGCGCACGGTCACGGTGATGTTGTCGGCTGTTCCGCTCGACACCGTAGCGTACGCGTTCACGACGGTGAGCCGGTCGCTGACTTCACCCTGTGCTTCCTGTCCGGTCTGTTCGGCGCTCTCCTGCAGGAACCCGGCCGTGTTGACCAGGACTCCGGCCGCAATCGCCGCGACGAGCACCATCGCGATGAACACGATGAGAGTGCCGATCCCGACCTGACCGCGGTCTTTCTCGTTGAAGATGTTGAGGTCCATCGTCCTTCAGACCTCCACCACGCCGCCTTCCTCAGCGGTGTCGGGGATGCGACCCTCGACGTACGTCGAGGCACCGCTTGACGTCGTCAGCTGGATCTGGAACTCCTCACCGGGCAGCAGTGCGTCAGTCTCGATCTGAGAGACCTGAACCTCAATCTCGACACGGTCGGATTCGTTCCGGAGAATCGTCGGATCGTTGTTAGAGACGGCGGTCTTCGTCACACCAGCGGTCGAGTCTGAGAGGGTCCCCGAGGCAGTGCCGTCGGGCCCCAGGAACGTGTACGTCGTATCGTCAAGGCTGATGTCGTCAGAACCAGACGCCTTGCGGACGGTGATCGTGATGTTGTCGTACTCGGTGGTGGTGTCGTCCGTGATGTCTGCCGCATACACGCTCACGACATCGATGCGATCACTCACTTCGCCCTGTGCTTCCTGTCCGGTCTGTTCCGCGCTTTCCTGCAAGAACCCGGCCGTATTGACCAGGACCCCGGCGGCGATTGCGGCCACCAGTACCATCGCGATGAACACGATGAGGGTCCCGATACCGACCTGACCCCTGTTGTCTGTGTCTTCGAACATGTTGGGTAGTCTCGGCCGAATCCCCCGAAGGGGTCCGTGCCTTACTCGACCGGAACGGCGTCGGATACATAACCATACTCCCCCGATTATCACGAGGGAAAACCAGTCAGCGATGCGGACACTCTCCATGATGCACGCGTCCGCGTGCGGGTAATGGAAGTCTACGCGAGCGACACCGTGAGTGGTTCCAACACTGAGAAGCACGGAGGGACGTCGAGCGTCCGTCCCACCGAGCGGGACGGACCCGTCCGGGGGAGGCAGACGCTCGAGGCGACGGATGCAGCGATGAAGATGACTGGGTCAGCTGTCCTGTGCGATGCGGCGCCAGACGTCGTCGAGTTTGGTCTTGACCTCCGGGCGTTCCGTGACGTTGAGGACGAGTTCGTCGTCCTCGAACCGGACATTGATCTCGTCGACCTCGCGGCGGTAGACGTTCGTCCGTCGGTGCTCGTCGGAGAGAACCCGGTCGTGGAGCGTCAGCAGTCCAGCCTCGGAGAGTTCTTCGATGCGACGGTAGCACGTGGCGATGGGGATGTCCAGCATGTCGCTGAACTCCTGTGCCGAGTGGGGCTGGTACGCGGACCGGAGGATGTCCGGGTTGTAATCGTTCCCGAGTGCCGCGAGAGTCTGATCGGGATCCATGAGTGTTTTCATGCATGATACCGATATATGTCAATGTATTGGTTGTGGTGTTGACGTGTACCGGTCACGCGCCGGTTCACGGGGGAGCGAGAGAGTGCGTTCAGGGAGAACTAGACTCCCGATGGGCTTATTATCGTCTCAGGAGAAGGTGAACTATGGCACCGCGCGGGTCGCGCGACGAGGAGGGTGTAGTCGACCCGGAGGAACTCGACATCACGAAGAACGAACAGGTCGAACAGCTCCGGGAGGGCCAGTACGTCATCGCCACCGACAGTGCGGGCGAGGACTTCGCCGACCTCCGTGCGGACATCCGCGCCGAACTGGAAGCGGAGACCAGAACCGAGGAGGGCGACGTATCCGACCCCCGGTCTGCGCTGGTCGACTATCTGGAGTCGCTCTCGACGGCCAACGGCTTCGTCGTCGCGGGGCGGTTCGACGGCGACGTCCACGTCGGCGAGAGCGCGTCGGACGACCCCGGAGCCGTCTTCGGTGACCTCCTCACGTGGTACGCGAGGCACGTCGACGAGGAGACCCCGCCACGGGAGGTGCTCGGCATCCTCTGTCTCGCCGGCGACGTGCAGGTGCGGTATCCGATGCGGACGCTCGTCGACCTCCTCGCCGCGCACGACCTCTCGCCCGACGACTCCATCCGTGACCTGGTCGAGGCGGTCCGCGGTGACGGCCTCGTCCTCCCACCGGACGACGACGCGTCCGGGTAGCGACCGGTCGTGGGGTAGGAAATCACCACTGATATTCGGCGGGGAGGCTTTATGGGTCGTTTTCGGATATCCTGACTGTATGGCTAGCACAGTACTGGTCGTCGACGACTCTGCGTTCATGCGAAACCTGTTGAAGCAGCTTCTCGACGGCGAACACGAAGTCGTCGGCGAGGCGGAGAACGGTGTCGAAGCGGTCGAGATGTATCGCGAACTCGACCCGGACGTGGTGACGATGGACGTCGTCATGCCTATCAGAAACGGTATCGAAGCGACGACCGAAATCAAAGAGCTCGACCCCGGTTCGTCGGTCATCATGTGCACGAGCGTCGGGCAGGAGGAGAAGATGCGCGAGGCGGTCGAAGCGGGTGCGGACGGCTACATCACGAAGCCGTTCCAGAAGCCGAACGTCCTCCAAGCCATCGACGACGTCGCGAAGGCGAAAGTATGAACCTCGACGTCCACGCGCTCCGGACGTTCAGTCAACTGGCACACTCGGGCGCCGAGACGGCTGCGTGGTCGCTGTCGGAGTTGACGGGCATCGAGACGAACGTCAACGTCACCAAGGTCGAACTCGAGACGAGCACGGACGTCGAGTGCGAATTCCGCGACCACGACTTCGTCAGCATCCGAATCGGGTTCAGCGGCGGGCTGGAGGGGCGAACCATCCTCGCGTTCGACCGCGAGAGCGCGACGAACGTCGTCGAGGCCATCCTCCCGGGTTCGAACGCGGGGGACGAACTCGCGACGTCGGGTCTCAAGGAAGTCGGAAACATCATGCTCGGCGGGTTCATCGACGGGTGGGCCGACCACCTCGAGACGTCCATCGACATCACGACACCGACCTACCTCGACGTCGACAGCGACGGCCCGCTCGACGGCTTCAGCGTCGGGAGCGACGGATACGGCGGCGAGAGCGACCACATCATCGTGTTCCGGAACCAGCTCGAGACGGTCACGGACCCCGTGACCTTCTACCTGTACATGGTGCCGACGGCGGACTCGGTCGAGACCATCGTCGACACCGCGACCAACGCCGAGGAGGCGCTCCCCATCGAGTCGTTCACGGCTTTCAGCGACATGATCTCCGAGGGAGCCGAGCAGGCGTCGGCCGACATCTCGGCTATGACGGGAACCGAGACATCCGTCGAGGTCTCTCGGCTGAGCTTCGTCCCCATCGAGGGTGTCCCGATGCAACTCGACGATACGACTCGCACCGGCGTCGTCCTCGAGTTCGAGGGCACTCCCAGCGGGTACATCGCCATCCTCTTCGACGAACCGTCCTCGGAACGCATCGCCTCGGCGCTCCTCCCCGGAGCGGACGCCGGCGCGGCGATGCGACAGAGCGCCATCCAGGAGATCGGGAACATCATCACCTCGGGGTTCGTCGATGGCTGGGCCAACCGGCTAGAGACGACCATCGAAATCTCGCCGCCGCAGTTCGTCAAGGACCTCGGACCGGCGATCATCGACCCGCTGGCGACGGAACTCGCCCAGCAACAGGACTACGCGTTCCTCATCGACTCGACCATCAGGACCGCCGACCAGGAGTTCACCTGTGACATCTACGCGCTGCCGAACGAGACGGAGTTGCACGACGCACTGGACCAGCTAACGGCACGACCCGTCTGATGGAAATCTACACGAGGGAGCCGCCGACCCGCCGAACGACCGACCGCATCAAGGTCGGTATCGCCGACTTCGCGGTCGGGGACGACGAGAGCACGCTCTCGACGAGCGGACTCGGCTCGTGTGTCGGAATCGCGCTGTACGACCCCGGGGCCGGCGTCGTCGGACTCGCTCACGCGATGCTCCCGGCGGGCGAGGGGAAGACCGACGTCGCGAAGTACGTCGACACCGCGGTCGACGCGCTCGTCGACGCGATGGAGGCGGAGGGGGCGTCGCGCCGCCGACTGGTCGCGAAACTCGCCGGGGGGAGCACCATGTTCGAGTTCAAATCCGCCGAGGAGAGCGTCGGTGACCGCAACGTCGAGGCGGCACGGGAGACGCTCGCGGCACTCCACATCCCCATCGAGGCGGAGGACGTCGGTGGCGACCACGGCCGTTCGCTCCGACTCGACGGGGAGACGGGTACACTCCACGTCCGGTCCGCGTCGGCCGGCCGACAGACGCTGTAGTCGGACCTCCGGTATCAGTTCAGATAATGCGGGACGTAGCTTTATGTCCGACAGACTACTCACTCACACCAACAGTCAGGCTCTCGTGAATACAACATGAACGTCAACCCCGAAGACTACGACCCCGAAGAGTTGCGCCGGATGGCAGCGGACCGACGGGACCGTGACCACCCCGAGCGTCACACCGACGGGCACTCCGGGGCGGAGGCCGGCGGCCCTGGCGAGGAGACACAGCCCCGGTGGGACGGACCCGACGACGACCCGCCGGCAGGGTTCGAGCGGCGGAACGGAAGACGCGACCAGTACGACGGGCGGGCCGGCCGCAGTCGCGCGCGCTCGCCGGATCGAGGGAACCCAGGACCGACCCGAGGCGTCGCGGCCGACGCACTCCGCTCGAACCAGCTCGAACAGCTCTTCTTACACCAGTCGGCGATGGTCGCCGAGGAGATGACGAAGCCGTACCTCGACTCGTTACCACAGAAGTACGCCGCCGAGCGGGTCATCTTCGACTGGCTCGAGTTCCTCGTCCTGAAAGGCGGGTTCAAGCGGACGATGGACGCGCTCCGGTACTACCGCACCATCCAGTGGATCACGCCCGACGTCGAGGACGCGCTCCAGGACTACCTGGTCGGGTTCACCGAGGACGGGCAGGGCAGTCACGACTTAGACGTCGACGACCACCAGCTCAGTCTGCTGTACGTCGCCCGCCTCGCCTCGATGAGTTAAGTGGGTAGGCGCCGAGCGGCCAATCATGGCAGACGAGGACGAGCCACAATCGGACGACGAGAGCGAGACGACAGCCGACGATTCTGCGGACGCCGACGAGGGGACGACCGTCTCGACGCGGACCGGCGGACCAGTGCCCGTCGGCGTGAAGCTCGGGAGCACGCGGACGGTCATCTACGTCCCCGACGGGGACGGCTCGCTCCGAACCATCCGAACGCTCACCTGTCTCGCGACCTACGAGGACGCCCTCACCGGCGAGGAGCGCGTCATCTACGGAGAACAGGCGGCACGGGAGTACCCCGACCGCGTGCGCTACATGCTCCGGTCCGGCCTCCCCGAGGACGACGAGAACGCCGACCTCGCGAAACAGTTCTTCTCCGAACTCGTCCG
The DNA here is from genome assembly GCF_041641895.1 of Salinigranum sp. Taxonomy (NCBI): domain Archaea; kingdom Methanobacteriati; phylum Methanobacteriota; class Halobacteria; order Halobacteriales; family Haloferacaceae; genus Salinigranum; species Salinigranum sp. Next base: position 23,774 of record NZ_JBEPXO010000040.1, read on the forward strand.
CTCACAGGACATCCCGTCGGACAGCGCCGTCGTCTACGCGATTCCGACCATCGAGAACGAGGAGGGGCTCGCGAACCTCTCGGCAGTCATCGAGGAGAGCGGGGTCGGCGGCGCGCTCGTCCGGTCGTTCCCCGAGTCGCTCTGTGGCTCCATCCCGGCGCTCGGCGACGACCTCGAGGCCATCGACGAGATATTCATCGCCGTCAACATGGGGTCGACGAACCTCGAGGCGTGCGCGTACCGGCACGGGGAGCAACTCGCCCCGTTCTCGACCGGCTCCGTGACTGGCAACGAGGTCGACCGGCGCATCGCGAACGCCGTCGAGGAGGAGACGCAGGGACGGGTCAACATCGACCGGACCACCGCCCGGGAGTACAAGGAAGAACACGGTGACTTCGTCGACTTCGAGCCGTTCACCGATATCATCCAGCAGCCCGGCGGTGGGAGTCACGAGTTCACCATCGAGCGGTCCGTCATGGACCCCCTCGACGACTACGTCGACGAGGTGGTCGACGAAATCGCGAACAACTTCCTCTCCGAACTGGCGAACAGCCACATCAAACCCTACCAGATCGCCCTCTCGCGTCCCATCGCCGTGACGGGCGGGATGGCCTGCATTCCGGGCATCGTCGAGGAGTTCGAGACCAGGCTCGGGGAGGAACTGAACCGGGAGGTCGAGGCGACCGCACCCGAGCGGCCGGACCTCGCGGCCGCACAGGGCGCACAGCGAATCGCCGGTCGGCTCACGGAGCGGCTCTGAACGAGACCGAGACCGAGAAAGAGAACGAGAATGGCTTCCGACGGCACCGAAGGGGACGAGTTCGACCGGGCCGGTGACGTTGGAGACGGCGACTCCGCCGACTCCGCCGACGTCGCGACGGAAGCCACGTCGTTCGTCTGGGAGGCCGAACTGGACGGGGAGGCGAGTGGTCGGTCGGTGGGGGAGACACACGAGGTGAAGGGGCCAGACGATACCGACGACGAGACAGGCGGGAGCGGCAACCCCGCCCGGCGGTCCGAGGCACCGCCGACGGGAGACGCGCGAGACGACGGACCGACGCCACCCCGGACGCTCGACCCCGGGCAGTACCTCTTCACCGGTGAGACGGTGGAGACGCGCGTCGACGTGGGTCGTGGCTGGGTCGTCGCGACGAGCCACCGCCTCCTCACGTTCGACCCGGACGCGTCGGGCAGACGGTTCGTGACGGTCGACCGGCCGAACGTCGTCGACGTGCGGGTGACGGGCGGTGGAGGTCGACGGGTGCGCTCCTCCGCGCTCCGCGCCGGCCTCTACGCCGTCGTCCTCCTCGTCGGCGGCCTGGCCGCCCGCTCGCTGGGGCTGGAGTCGCTGTTCGTGACGAACGTGGACGTGGGGACCACGCCCGGCGTCGGTGGGCTGGTCTCGCTGCTCTCGCTCGCGGGCGCGCTCGTCGCCTTACTGGTCGACCTCCTGTTCGTCGGCGGCGCCGTCCTCGGACTGGCCGCGCTCGGCCTCGGCGTCTGGTACGCCCGGGGCCGACAGCCCACGCTGGTCGTCGAGCGTGCCGGCGAGGACGCCCTGACGGTCCCTCTCCCGTCGCACGCGGTCGGCAAGCGTCTCGTCGACGGCCTCGAACGGGCGCTCGCCGAGGAACTCGCGGTCGGGACGTAGCCGGCTCAGGACTGCTCGGCGCGGAACGCGGCAACCTCGTCACGGGTCGGCAGCGCCGTCATCGCCCCGGGAGCAGTCGTCGTCACCGCGGCGACGGCGTTGGCGAATCCGAGTGCCTCGCCGAGGGGAGCGCCGTCGACGAGGGCAGCAATCGCACCCGCGGTGAAGGCGTCGCCCGCACCGGTCGTGTCGACCGGCTCGACCGTGTAGCCGTCGTGGAACGTCGACTCTCGGCCCTCGGTCCACGGTGCCTCGGCAGTCGCCGCCGCGAACGACCCCTCGCCGCCGAGCGTCAGGAACACCGTGTGGGGGCCACGGTCCAGCAGGGCCGTCGCCGTCTCCTCGGGGTCGTCGTACGCGATTCCGGCCTCGGCGAGGTCGTCGGGCGACGCCTTCAGCACGTCTACCTGTTCGATGACGTCCTCGACGGTTTCGACGAACGAGAACTCGTCGCTCGCCCACAGTTCCGGGCGGGCGTTGGGGTCGAACGAGACCGTCGCCCCGTGTGCGCCTGCGCGCTCGACGAGGTCGAGCGTCGCCGTTCGACCGGGTTCGTCGGCGAGAGTGACGCCACCGACGTGGACCCACTCGACGTCGGCGAGCACCTCGTCGTCGACCGTACCGGGCTGGAGCCGGGTGTCGGCGCTCTCGTGGCGGTGGAAGGAGAACTCGCGGTCGGCCTCCTCACCCAGGCTGACGAAGGCGAGCCCGGTCTTCGCCGTCGGGTCCACCTCGACGTACGTGTCGTCGAGGCCCGCGTCGGCGAGCGTCTCGCGGAGGTAGTCGCCGAAGGCGTCGTCGCCGACGCGCGTCCAGAACAGGGGGACCGAATCGAGGTGTGCGAGGCCGACAGCGACGTTCGCCGGAGCGCCGCCGGCGCGGCGGGAGAACGATTCGACGGCCGCGAGCGGACCGGTCTGCTCGGGGATGAAGTCGACGAGCGTCTCGCCAGCGACGAGGACGGGTCGTGTCATGCCACCGCGTTCAGCGGGTGCGCAGTTGAAACCCGCCGGTTCTCGGCCGTCTCCCCGACGACAGCAGGAAGCGAGGACGCCTGTCGTCTCGGCCGCCCGTCACCGCCGGGCGTCCAGCACCCCTGAGACCGGTCACTGGCGGGCCGTGGCCGTTATACGCGCCCGTCCCCCTCTCCCCGCTATGACGCGCGACCCGCTCGCGGCGTTCGACGACCGGGTGTTCGTCGCCGTCGCCGAGGAGCACGGCGTCTCGACGGCGACGCTCCGTGACCTCGTGCGGCGACAGCAGGAACTCGTCCGGCGGCTTCCCGGCGTCGACGACATCGTCTACGAGTGGCGCAGGGGGTTCCCGAACGACCCGGTGGTGGAACGGCGACCGGACGCGTACTACCTCTCGGTCGCGGAGACGGTCTGGCCGGAGTTCGCGGCTGCGCTCTCGCTCGACGACCGGGAGACGGCACTGTTGCGGGCGGTCCACCGTCAGCAACTGACGGCAGCCGTCGGTGGCCTGCCAACGGGAGACCGCGGGGCGATGGTCCTCACCCGGGAGTGACGGGACACGGGCCCGACGGCCCGCCTCAGTCCGTCGAGGCCGTCTGCATCTCGGGGTCCTCCGTGGGCATCGACGCCGTCTCGTGGAGGCGGATTCGGACGACCGTCCCGCGGGGTTCGTTCTCCTCGAAGCAGAGCCGGCCGTTGGACTGTGTGACGATCCACTCCGTGAGCCAGAGACCGAGGCCGCTCCCGTGGCTCAACGGCGTCTCGATGCCGTCGTCGAAGACACGCCGTTCCGCCTCGGGGATGCCCGGCCCGTTGTCCACGACGGACACTTCGACGTAGTCGACGCCGTCGACCGTCACGTGGTCGACCGTGACGGTAATCTGGGGGACCACGCGGTCGTTGTGCTCGATGGCGTTGTCGATGAGGTTCTCGATGGCCGAGGGGACGAGGTCGTCCGCGAGCACCCACTGCTCGTCCGGGAGGTCTCGCGTGACGATGGCGCCCGGGAACTCCTCCTGGATGGCGTCGAGACGGTCGTGGATGGCTTCGGTGATTTCGAGGGGCCTCTCCACCCCGTCGGTGTCGTGGAGCGTGTAGTCGATGGTGCGCATCTGCCTCCCCAGGTCGACGAGCGTCTTCGCCTTCTTCCGGATGATGCGGGCGTGCTCTTTCGCCTCGGCGGTGACCTTGCGGTCGAGGAGCAGGTCCGCGTGTCCCTGGATGACGTTGACCTCGTTCCGGAGGTCGTGACGGAGGACGCGGTTGAGTACCCGGAGTCGCTGCTCGTAGCGCCGTCGGGCGGTCACGTCGCGGGCGTTCACGACGACGCCCTGGACGGTCGGATCGTCGACGAGGTTCACCGCGACGGCCTCGAACGTCCGCCACGACCCGTCGGCGTGGCGGACGCGGTACTCCGCGCGCTCCTGTGCGCCCCGTTCCTCGCCGAGGAGTCGCTCGAACGTCTCGCGGACCTCGGGGCGGTCCTCGGGGTGGACGAGTTCGAAGACGTCGCGTCCGACGGCCTCGTCGGGGTCGTGGCCGAGCGTCCGCTCGAACGAGGGTGCACAGTAGGTGCGCGTCCCGTCGGCCGAGACGACCGTGATGAGGTCGCGGGAGTTCTCGATGAGCGCGCGGAACTCCTCCTCGGTGCGGCGCTGCTCGGTCACGTCCCGGAGCACGACGAGGTGACCCCGCTCGTGGGCCCCCTGGCCGTCGAACCGACTCGCCGTCGCCTCGAAGAACCGGTCGCCGTCGGAGCCGTCGACCACGAACTCCTCGCGGGCCATGGTGTCGTCGACGATGCGTTCGAGCGCCGGGCCGTGGTCGGGGACGTCGGCGAGTGCCCGCCCGACGAGGGCGTCGTCCTCGACGCCGAATATCTGTCTGGCCCGCGGGTTCGCCTCGACGATACGGCCGCAGTCGTCGACGACCACCACCCCGTCGCGGAGTTCCCCGACCACCACGTCGCGGGCGATGGGCGTCAGGTCGAACAGCTGGTAGCGGTAGAACCCGACGAGGACCGCGACAGAGGAGAGGCCGAACGAGACGGGCGTGACGTCGACGCCCGAGCGGAGGACCGCCGCACCCAGAAGCGACGCGGCGACGGGGACTGCGGACGCGGCGAGGACGACAGCGACCTGTCGCCGGTAGAGACGGCGCGAGCGTCTGAACTGGGCGACCAGACAGGCGAACCCGGCGGCGACGACGACGCCCGTGTACACCCCGTGGAAGACGAGGAGCGGTTCGCCCGTCGTCGAGAGCGTCGGAAGCGCCCCGACGGTCACGACGCCGGAACTGCCGAGGAGGCCGTGCTGGTTCGACGTCATCACGAGCCCGATGACGACGCCCGGTTCGACGGCCAGCAGTGCGGCCGTCCACGGGGTGAGGAAGTCCTCGTAGCGGGTGTACGAGAGGACGAACGCGAACCAGAGCGTCGCGAGGGACGCGGCGCCGAACCAGAGTATCTGCGACCAGAAGACGCGCCCGGTCGTCGTGGTAGCCAGGAGGTAGAAGCCGTATCCGGTGGCCCACACGGACGCGGAGAGCGCCGCGGCGGCGAACGTGAGTGGGACCTGCTGTGTGTACGAGCGGACGCGGCCGAGGACGACGATGGCCGTCACGGCCGAGACGACACCGGTCCCGAAGAGTGCCCCAGCGTACGCTACCTCCACCATCATCGTCTGCTCGCACTCGTGCTACGGCCGCTTCGTCTCAACAGTCGCGTTCACCTTACTGTCACGCCGATTCGGCGACGTGAAGTTAAAGTGTGAGTTCCGAGTATCTGATCTGATAGCTCAGGCCGTCGTCGTACCCCCTTCTGGCCACGGACCAGTCAGTCGACGGGAGCGGTCCCTGGTGTGGGCCTCGAACTCAGAGGCCCAGTTCTCGGCCGAGGACGAGGTGTTGAATCTCGGAGGTCCCCTCGCCGATCTCCATCAGTTTCGCGTCGCGGTAGAAGCGCTGTGGGGCGAAGTCGGTGGTGTAGCCGTAGCCGCCGAGGACCTGGACGGCGTCCTCGGCCACCTCGCGGGCGGCCTCGCTGGCGTCGAGTTTCGCCAGCGACGACTCGGTGGTGACGCGTTCCCCAGCGTCGTAGCGGGCCGCGGCCTTGTGCGTCAGGAGGCGTGCCCGTTCGGTCTTCCGATACATGTCGACCAGCATGTCGCGGACGGCGTCGAACTTCGAGATGGGCTGGCCGAACTGTTCACGCTCGACGGCGTACTCGCGTGCCGCGTCGTACGCCCCCTGTGCGAGCCCGACGGAGAGCGCGGCGATGGAGATGCGGCCCCCGTCGAGCGTCTTCATCGTCTGTTTCCACCCCTCCCCCTCGTCGCCGAGGAGTCGGTCCGGCGGGAGTCGGCAGTCGTCGAACTGTATCTCACAGGTGGGCGAGCAGTTCAGCCCCATCTTGTCCCAGACGGTCGTCACCTCGAAGCCGTCGTCGTCGTCGGGCGAGACGATGAACGTCGAGATACCGTCGTACCCCGCTCCCGGGTCGGTGACGGCCTTCACCAGCACCGAGTTGGCGACGTTCGCGTTCGTGATGAACTGCTTCGTCCCGTTCAGCACCCACTCGTCACCGTCCCTCTCGGCCGTGGTCTGCATGTCGCTCGCGTCCGACCCGCTCCCGGGTTCGGTGAGCGCCCACGCGCCCATCTCCCGCCCCTCGGCGAGGGGTCGGAGCCACCGTTCCTTCTGCTCTTCGGTGCCGAACAGGTCGATGGGCTTCGACCCGAGCGAGACGTGCGCCGCGTACGAGAGCCCGATACCGCCCGAGACGCGGCCCAGTTCCTCCGTGACGAGGGCGTACATCAACTGGTCGCCGCCGAGTCCGCCGTACGCCTCCGAGACGGGGACGCCCATCACGTCCAGCCTCCCCAGTTCCTCGAACACCTCGCTCGGGAAGCGGTGTTCCTCCTCTAGCTCCTGGGCGATGGGAGCGATCTCCGCCTCGCAGAACTCTCGGACCTGGTCGCGGACCATCCGATGTTCCGCGCCGACCTCGAAATCCATAGGCAACTCTTGCCAGAGCGTGGGGATAAAGTCAGCGCCGCGACGTGCCGGCGATTCGTCCGTGTCGGGCCGGTTCGAGAGGACCGAACCGACGTCGAGTCGGCGTCCAGCGGGGTTTCACTCCAGCGGGGGACGACGGGCGACCGGCGGGAAACGGGTCTCGCGCGTGTGACGTCGTGGTGGTCACGACATCGACCACCGACCAGTCATGACGTCGACCCCGACGGCAGCGCGCCGCGTGACCGGCCCGACGACCCTCTCACGGGTGGCTTATCCTCCGCGGGGTCGACCGCGAACTTATCACCCTCCACCCCGAACGAGGAGAGCGTGGAACTGCGTCGCCTCGTCCGTGGGCGGCTCGAGTGGGCACAACTCGAACGAGTCGTCCGAACCCTCCAGGACCGCTACGACCGCCAGCAGGCGCACATCCGCTTTCTCGACGCCGACAACTGGCTCTCGACGCCGATGGTCCTCGACGAGGAACTGTTCGTCAAGGTCATCTCGCGGCAGAACTCGCTCGTCCACGCCGTCATCACCACCGGTCGGAACCTCGGCGCGTTCTCCTCGGGGACGGAGGGGTTCTTCGAGCACTTCGGCACGCCATACGACATGGCGAAGCACGAACTCGAGGCGACGCGACGCATCCGGGAACTCGGGCTGAACGCCCCCGAACCGGTCGAGGCACTCGAAGTCGACGACCTCGGCGTCGTCGTCCTCGAGTACCTCCCCGAGTTCCGCCCGCTCGACCAGCTCGACCGCGAGGCCGAGGCGGCGCTCGCGCCGGACCTGTTCGCGGCGCTGCACACGATGCACGAGAACAACCTCGCGCACGGTGACCTCCGCGCGGAGAACGTGCTCATCCTCGACGACGAACTCTACTTCATCGACGCGACCCGGGTCCGCGAGGACGCCGCCGCCGACGCGAAGTCGTACGACCTCGCCTGCGCGCTCGCCGCGCTCGAACCGCTCATCGGCGCGCGAGCCGTCGTCGAAGCCGCGCTCACCGCCTACGAGGTGTCGGACCTCGTCGCTGCGCTCGAGTTCCTCGACTTCGTCAACATCCGCCCCGACCACGATTTCGACGCCGCCCGGCTGAAGGGCGAAATCGAGAAACGCGCGTCGTGACCGGACTCACCACTCGAGGCCGCCGTTGATGCCCAGTACCTGCCCGGTCATGTAGCTCGACTCGTCGCTGGCGAGGTAGCGGACCATCCCGACGACGTCCTTCGGGTCGGCGAACCGGTCGAGGGGGATGCGGGCGCGAATCTTCTCGCGGACCCGGTCGGGGACCTTCTCCAGCATGTCCGTCTCGGTGAACCCGGGGGCGACGCAGTTGGCCGTCGAGTCGTGCCGGGCGAGTTCGAGTGCGATGGTCCGGGTGAACGCGATGAGTCCCCCCTTCGAGGTGGCGTAGTTCGCCTGGCCGTAGTTGCCCTGCTGGCCCACCACGCTCGAGATGTTGACGAGTCGGCCGGCCTCGGCGGCCTTGATGTCCTCGAAGAACGCCTTCGTGCAGTTGAACGTCCCGCCCAGGTTCGTGTCGATGACCCGGTTCCAGTCGTCGTACGTCATGTCCTCGAACTTCCGGTCGGCGGTGATGCCCGCGTTGTTGACGAGGACGTCGATGGGGCCGAGCGTGTCGTGGACTTCGCGCGCCATCCGTTCGACCTGTTCGGGGTCGGAGACGTCCGCCCCGACGGTGATGGCCGTCTCGCCGTTCGCCTCGACGACCTCCTTGACCTCCCTCGCCGCGTGGTCCGAGTGGTGGTAGTTCACTACGACGTCCGCCCCACACCGCGCGAACTCGAGGGCGATTTCCCGACCGATGCCGCGCGACGACCCGGTGACGAGGCAGGTCCGCCCGGCGAGCGGACGTGGGTCCAGTGGCTCTAGACGCTGTGTTGTCTCAGACATCCCGTAGAGTCTAGTCGTGTGGCATGTTAACTGTTAGTACGGGTCGACCAGAAGGCGTTTGTGGCTCGCTGCGCTGCTCGGATTCGATGCCCTCCACCAGTCGTGCGACGGGCCTGCCCCGTCGCTCGTCAGCGTCACGACCGGTCCCGACCCGTCACCCGGTGTCGACACCTCACCCACACCGCCCCCGTCCCCCAGCAGGTTCGCGGGAACGGGCGACGCGCCGACGGCGCGGCGAACCCGGAGTACCCCGCGACTGATGCCGGCGTTCACGACGCGACTCGCCGACGGCTGGCAGCGCGCGCTCGGGGTGCTTCCGCTCGCGCTCGTCCCACTGGCGTTCGCCCTCACCGACGTGGGGAAGATACGGTCGGTCGTCGCGTTCGACGGCGTCCACGTCGGGTTCCGACTGGGGCTTCCCGTGTCGGTGGTCACGCCCTGGCAGTTCGTGAGCGTCCCCCAGACGGGGGTGAACGTCGACGCCGGCGTGCCGCTCGACGCGCTCCCCCTCGCCGTCGTCACCGTCCCGCTCTTCGTCGTCGTGCAGGCGGCGCTCACCGCGGGCTACTTCGGTGCCATCGCGGACCACCTGGCGTTCGGCGAGTACCGGTTCGTCGACAACGCGGTCACGTACTTCGGTCCGTTTCTCGTGTTGACCGCCCTCCCCGTCCTCCTGTTACTCCCGTTCGCGCTCGGACTGTTCGGCCTCGGCGTCGCGGGTGGGGGCGTGGGGGCGCTGCTCCCGTTCGTCGTGCTGAGCGTCCCGGTGGTCGTCGCCGTCGCCTACCTGTTCTTCGTCACCCCGTACCTCGTCGTCCTCCGCGAGACGGGCCTCGTCGACGCCGCCCGCGGGTCGTACGCACTGGCCGTCTCCGGCGGCCCGTATCTCGCGTACGCGGCCGGCGTCGCCGGCTTCGTCCTCCTCGTCTCGCCGCTGGCGACGGTGCTCGTCGTCTCCGTTCCGCTCGTCGGCCTGCCGGTCGTCTTCCTCGGTGGGAGCGTCCTCGGCCTCGCGCTGAACGTCACGACGATGCGGTTCGTGAGCGACGTCGACGGGACGGTCCCGCCGCTCGGAGACTGGCCGGACGACCACTCTGCCGCCGACGCCGACGTCGAGGACGACGAGCGGTGAGTGCCGCGTGGGCAGTACGGGTCACAGAACGAGGCGAGACACGGACGGGCGAGCCAGGTCACGGGCAGGGGAAGTCGACCGTCGGACGATGTTACAGTGTCACATATTCACAAGAACCGACATATTTATTGCGAACCGCGAACAATCCTCTAGTGGAATCGAGGTGACCAGCGATGGCACTGCCCATGAGTCCAGCCAACTCGTGGATGCAGGGTCTCGACTTCCCGAGCCGACTGTTCGAGACAGGCGGTAACGACTTCGAACTGTACGAGGCGGACGACGAGTTCGTGTTGACCGTCG
>NZ_JBEPXO010000041.1:0-33333 GCF_041641895.1 Salinigranum sp.
GCCGCCGTCGTCGGCGGCCCGTTCGTCGGCGGCGTCCTCTTCGGCTACCTCTACTGGCGGTACGACCTCGCCGCGGCCGTCGTGGCCCACGCCGTCGCGAGCCTGCTGCGGGTCCTCGTCGCCACGGCGCTGTTCTGACGGGCGTACTGCAGAGGGCGTGGCGCGGACGGGAACCGAGACTTATACGCGTGCGTCGCCAATCCGGCAGCATGAGTCTCTCTCTGGACGCGACACAGCTCGACCGGTACTCGAGACACATCATCATGGACGAGGTCGGACCGGAGGGACAGAAGCGCCTGCTCGACGGCAGTGCCCTCGTCGTCGGTGCCGGTGGGCTCGGGTCGCCGGTCGTCCAGTACCTCGCCGCGGCCGGCGTCGGCCGCCTCGGCGTCGTCGACGACGACGTGGTCGAGCGGTCGAACCTCCAGCGGCAGGTCATCCACGCCGACGCGGACGTCGGCGTCCCGAAGGCCGAGAGCGCCCGGGCGTTCGTCGAACGGCTCAACCCGGACGTCGACGTGGAGACGTACGAGACCCGACTCGACCGGTCCGAAGTCGGAGTCGTCGACGAGTACGACCTCGTCGTCGACGCCTCGGACAACTTCCCGACGCGCTACCTCCTGAACGACTACTGTCAGCTCAGCGAGACGCCGCTGGCGCACGGGGCCATCTACAAGTTCGAGGGGCAGGTGACGACCATCCGCCCCGGTGGCCCGTGTTACCGGTGTCTCTTCCCGGAAGCGCCCGAACCGGGCACCGTCCCGGACTGTGCGACGACCGGGGTCCTCGGCGTGCTCCCCGGGACGGTCGGGTGCATCCAGGCCACCGAGGCGGTGAAACTCCTGCTCGAAGCGGGCGAGACGTTGGACGGGAGACTCCTCTTCTACGACGCGATGGACATGACGTTCGAAACCGTCCCCTACCAGCGGAACCCCGACTGCCCCGTCTGCGGCGACGACCCCATCGAGAGCATCGCGGACGTCGAGTACTCGGGTGGCTGTGCGGTGAGCGACTGAGGGCGACGGGGACCGGGCACGCGAAAGCGGGCTGACCGGGCGGACTGGGCTGACCAGGCGGACTGGGCTGACCGGGCGGGCACTGTCGACCTCACGACGCGGTGCACGCGGCCGAGACGTCGAGGTCGTACGTGTCGGTGTTCCGGACGTCGCGGGCGTCGTCGGTCACGACTTCGACCGTCGTCTCGCCGGGAGCGAGCGTTCCCGAGACGACGGCCCGGCCGGTCCGGGCGTCGATTCCCAGCGACGTCCCCTGGAGGAACACGACCCGAACCTCGTAGTCGACAGGTGTGCCGCCCGCGTTGCGGAGACGGAGCCGAACTTCGGGGACCTCCCCAGTCGCGATGCGGACCGCTTCCTCGGTGACCGTCACCCCGTCGACGCAGGGAGACTCGCCGGTGACGTCGACGGCGGACCGCCCGTCGGTGTCGGCACACCCCGTGAGGAGAGTCGTCACCCCGGCCCCGACGGCGCCGAGTAGTCGGCGGCGGTTCCACCGCGCCGCGTCGTCGTGCATACCGTCGGTGAGGACGCCCGACACATCAACTCGCGGGCAGGGCCGTCGCGTCCGCGGCGGTCAGCGGTCGACGTCGAACGCCGTGTCCGAGTCCGACCTCGGCCTCGATCTCGACGTCGACCGGGAGTTCGACGACCCGGCGCGCCGACGACCGCCGTCGGAGCGCGCCACCGCACCGTCGGCGGCGGCCGTATCCATCGACGAGACGGCTCGACCGCAGAGTTCGTCGACCTGCTGCTGGAGTTCGTCGATGGCGACCGACTGGTGGTCCGTCGCGTCGGTGATGTCGCCGCTCGCCGCCTCCGTCTCGTGGGCACGCTCCCGGATGGTCTGGATGGTGGTCGTCACCTCCTCGATGTTCGTCGCCTGACCGTCGGTCGCGCGGGCGACCTCCTGGACGCCGTTCGCCGCGGCGTCGGCCGCCTCGACGATGTCCTCGAGCGACTCGAGGACGTCCTCGATTTCGCCCGAGGCGACTTCGACCTGTTCGTGGGAGGCCTCGCTCGCATCGACCGTCCTGTCGGCCTGTGCCTGCAGCTTCTCGATACTCGTCGCGATCTCCTCGGTGTGTTCGTGGGTCTGGTTCGCCAGTTGCTTCACCTCGTCCGCGACGACGGAGAAGCCGTCGCCGGCCTTGCCGGCGCGTGCGGCCTCGATGTTGGCGTTCAGCGCGAGGAGGTTGGTGCGGTCGGCCACCTCGGCGATGACCTCGACCACCTCCTCGATGGCACCCATCCGGTTCTGGAGCTCCGAGACACTCGCGAGGAGTTCGTCGGAGATGCCGATGACGTTGTCGGTGGCCGCACGGACGCTCTGCCCGGCGTGCTGCCCCTCCTCGGCCGCCGTGCGGACCTGCTCTGCCGCCGAGGCGACCTCGTCCGAGGTGGCGGCGATCTCCTCCATCGACGCCGAGAGATCCTGCATCTCGTCGGCACCCCGTTCGAGGAGTTCGTTCTGGCCGTGGACCTGTGACTCGATGTCACCCGCGGCGTCCGCCGCGCGTTCGATGGCGTCGCTCAGCGTCCGTGCCGTCTGGTCGACCTCCGCGGTGAGCGTCTCGAACCGCTCGGCCATCCCGTTGAACTCGTCGAGGACGACGAGCAGGTCGTCGGAGAGGACGCCCTTCTCGTCGACGAACGACGCGCGGTCGGCGAGGTTCCCGTCGCCGACAGAGCGGATGGTGCGGCCGAGTTCGTCGACGAGTGCCTGTGTCTGCTGGCTCTCTTCGACCTCGGTGGTCCGGTCGTGGACGACTTCGACCACGCCGGCGAGTTCGTCCCCGTCGTACAGCGGCATCGCGTTGAAGCTGATGTGACGGTCGACGCCGTGCCGGTCGGTCATGACGCTGGAGTCGGTGTAGAGACGCGAGTCCGTCTCCATCCGGTCGAGTTCGAACACGCGGTCGGCGTCATCGGGGTGTTCGAGGACCTTGTCGGCGAGCGTCTGTGCCCGGCGTCCGTCCGGGTAGAACGCCTCGCTCACGTGGCTGATGCCGACCGCGTCGCCGGCGGGGACGCCGGTGAGTTCTTCGATCGCCGAGTTCCAGACGACGACACGCCCCTCCGCGTCGAGCGCGAACAGCGGCGCACCGACGCCGTCGAGCAGCTGTGCGAGTTCGAACTCGCGGGCTCTCGCGGCGACTGACCCCTCCTCGTCCATCGGTGTCCCCCCGTCCGCCTCGACGTCGGGATGACGCCCCCCGAGGGACGAGATCCACCCTCGCAGTGCATCGAACATACGCCCCCAACCGTGAAGAGACTCATAAGTCCTCGCCGCCGATTTTCAAAGTTGAAACCCCTGCTGTGGCTAGTTTTCGATACAGTATCGTCGAGTCGGACGATTCGAGCGTCGGTGTCGTGTCTGATACCGTCCGTCGTTCCAACAGATATATATCTGCGAGCACCCTGGACTTTCGAGGTCACAGATGGATATCAGAGAGGGACTCTCGTACGGCGACGTACTGGTCGTGCCGAAGCGGTCGCCGGTCGACAGTCGGAGCGACGTCGACCTGACGACACGGCTCACGCCCGACGTCGAACTCGAAGCACCGGTGCTCTCGGCGCCGATGGACACGGTCACCGAGACGGAGACGGCGGTTGCCCTCGACGCCGTCGGCGGACTCGGCGTCGTCCACCGCTTTCTGACCGTCGACGAGCAGGCCGACGCGGTGCGTCGCGCGAGCGAGGCGGGCGCACAGGTCGGCGCGGCCGTCGGCATCGACGAGGACTACCTCGCGCGCACGGCGGCGGTGGTCGACGCCGGTGCCGACGTGGTCGTCGTCGACGTCGCTCACGGTCACATGGAGCGGTGTCTCGACGCCGTCGCGGAACTCGACGACGCCTTCGCCGTCGACCTCGTCGCCGGTAACGTCGTCACCCCGGCGGGGGTCGAAGACCTCGCCGCCGCGGGGGCGGACGCCGTGAAGGTCGGTGTCGGACCCGGGTCGCACTGTACCACGCGGGAGGTGACGGGCGCCGGGATGCCGCAGTTGACGGCCGTCGACGACTGCGCCGGGGCTGCCGGGGACCTCGACGTCAGCATCGTCGCCGACGGCGGCATCCGCACCTCGGGCGACGCGGTGAAGGCGCTCGTGGCGGGAGCGGACGCCGTCATGCTGGGGAGTTTCTTCGCCGGCACCGACGAGGCGCCCGGTGAGGTCGTCACGGTCGACGGCCAGCAGTACAAGCGCACGCGCGGCATGTCGACCACGGCCGCGAACGAGGCTCGCAGCGACAAGGAGGGGAATGGTCCGGGGGCCGACGAAGGTGTCGAGGGGCTGACCCCGTACACCGGGGCGCTCGAACCGAAGACGACCGAGTTCCTCTGGGGCGTCCGCTCGGGCGTGTCGTACTGTGGCGGCCACACGCTCGCGGCGGCGCGTGCGAACGCCGAGTTCGTCCGCGTCTCGCCGAGCGCCGCCGAACGGGAGGGCGCACACGGCGTCCGTCTCGACACGGTTCCGGAGGCGGCGAGCCGGGGCCGCGAACACGACGGGGTCCACGGGCCGGAGGAGAACCCCCCGGGCGACGGGAGCGAGTGGACCAACGGCGAGTTGACGCCCGACCAGTAGGCGAGAACCGACGCGTCGACGGCCACGGCCTCGTCGGCGCGCTCTCCGTGCAGCGACCGACACCGCTTTCCGCGTCACGACGCGACCCTGTAGGCGCATGGCGACCCGCTGGGACGACGCCCGGTTCGCGTTCGCCGTCGAGTGGCACGTCCTCAAGTACGAGCCGACGGAGTGGTTCCTCCTCAGCGGGAGTCGCCTCGTCGTCACCGGCTTCGGCCTGCTCGTGGTGTCCGCGACGGTCTGGGTCGCCGTCGCGACGGGCCTGGCTCCCCTCCAGGAGGAGACGCCCATCCTCTACCTCCTGTTCGCGCTCATCAGCGGGAACTTCACGCTCATCACCATCGTCATCTCCATCAGTCAGTTCGTCCTCGGCCGACACCTCGAATCGCCGGGCGAGATACGCCAGAAAATCGACGAGACGGTCCAGTACCGGCGCGAGGTCGGTGCGACGACCCGACAGGACGTCGTCCCCATCGACCCGTCGACGTTCGTGCTCCAGCTGTTCCGCACCATCGACCGCCGAGGCGACCTCCTCGCGGGCGAACTGTCCGTCGGCGAAACCGCGTCGCCGGAACTGCGGCGACTCGTCGCCGAGGTGGAGGACCTCGTCGCGGGGCTCGACGACCACGTCGAGTACGTCATCGCGCTCCTCAACCGGCCGAACACCGGCATCAACTACGCGCTGTTCGCCACGCTGAACGCGGAGTACGAACGGTACGTCCACGGGGCGTGGCGACTCAGAGCGGAGTACGCCGACGCGCTCTCCGACGACGCGCTCGAGGCGCTCGACGACCTCGTCGAGAGTCTCGAACAGGTCGACGTCGCCAGGCGGGTGTTCAAGACCGTCTTCATCCAGTCCGAACTCGCCGCGCTGTCGCGGACGCTGCTCGTCATCGGCCTGCCGACACAGGTCGGGACGGTGCTCCTGATGCTCCTGTTCACCGCCCCCAGCGGGGCGGCCGTCTCGCCCGCGACGCTGCGCCTCGTCATCCCGACGGTCGTGACGGTCGGCTTCGCGCCCATCCTCCTCCTGGCCGCGTACATCCTCCGCCTCGCGACGGTGGCGCGGCGGACGGCCTCGATGTACCCGTTCACGAACCAGCGCGACTGACGACCGTCGCCCGGTGACCGCTGGGTCGGCGACGTCCGTGCGGAGACGGTGCCGCGGCCCCCACACGTAATGTGCCCGCCGCCATACCTCGTCCCATGCAGTCGAGATTCGCAGGTGCGCTCGTCGACATGGACGGGACGCTGTACCGCGGTGACACGCCCATCGAGGGCGCGGCGGCGGCCATCGAGACGCTCCGCGACGCCGGCGTCGCCGTCCAGTTCCTCACCAACAACCCGACGAAGTCACCCGAGAACTACGTCCGGAAACTCGCCGGGATGGACATCGACGCCGAGCCAACCGACGTCGTCACTGCGGGCGTCGTCACCGCCGACTACCTCCACCGTGAGCACGACGGGGAGACCCTGTTCGTCGTCGGCGAGCCCGACCTGAAGGAGGTGCTCTCCGCGTCGGGCCTCGCGCTCACCGACGACCCCGCGGCGACGGACGTCGTCGTCCTCTCGCTCGACACTGGCCTCGACTACGACCTCTTCACCCGCGTGCTCCGCGCCGTCGACGCCGACACGCCCATCGTCGCGACGAACCCCGACCGCACCAAGCCCGGCACGGACGGCATCCTCCCCAGTGCGGGACTCGTCGTCGGGGCCGTCGAGGGGATGACCGGTCGGGGGCCCGACGTCGTCGCCGGGAAACCCTCCGAAGTCGCCGCCCGGTTCGCGCTCGACAGACTCGGGGTCGCGAGCGACGAGTGCCTCCTCGTCGGTGACCGCCTCGACACGGACATCGAGATGGGCGAACGGGTCGGAACGACCACCGTCCTCGTCCGGACCGGGGTGACCGACGACGAGACGCTCGCCGACTCGGCAATCGAACCCGACTACGTCGTCGACTCCATCGCCGACATCGCGCGGGTGGTCGAAGCGGAAGATGAAGAGAAACCGGCAGACTGAACGGCCGATTCCCGCGAAAACTGTCACTTTACCGGCAGGTATTTACTGCGTCGTGCTGCAAGAGGACACATGACGGGCATCACGTACGAGGACTTCCTCGACCTCTCTTACGAGCCGTCCGACACCGACCTCGTCTGTGAGTTTCACGTCGAACCGGCGGCCGACATGGACGTGGAGGCCGCCGCCTCGCGGGTGGCCTCGGAGAGTTCGAACGGGACGTGGGCGGAACTCCACGTCGACGAGTTCGTCGACCTGAGCGCCACCGCGTGTGCCATCGACGGCTCCCGGGTGACCGTCGCCTACCCCGAGGAACTGTTCGACCCGGGGAACATGCCGCAGGTGCTCTCGTGCATCGCGGGGAACATCATGGGGATGAAGGCCGTCGACCGAATCCGGCTCCTCGACTGCACGTGGCCGGCGGGGCTCACGACGTCCTTCGCGGGGCCGCAGTTCGGGTCCGCGGTCCGACAGGATATCTTCGACGCGGGCGAGCGCCCGATTCTCGCGACGGTGCCGAAGCCGAAGGTCGGTCTGCCCACGCACGAACACGTCCGCGTCGGTCGGGAGGCGTGGCTCGGTGGCGTCGACCTCCTGAAGGACGACGAGAACCTCACGGACCAGTCGTTCAACCCCTTCGACGACCGCCTGACGGAGTCGCTGTCGGCGCGGGACGAGGCCGAAGCGGAGACGGGCGAGCCGAAGTCCTACCTCGTCAACGTCACGGGCCCGACCCACGACATGCTCGAGCGCGTCGACCGCGCGGCCGAGGAGGGGTGTGAGTACGTGATGGTGGACGTGGTGACGACCGGGTGGGGGGCGGTCCAGACCGTCCGCGACGCCTGCGAGAAACACGGCATCGCCATCCACGCCCACCGTGCGATGCACGCCGCCTTCGACCGCATCGAGGACCACGGCGTGTCGATGCGCGTCATCGCTCAGATCTCCCGGCTGTGCGGCGTCGACCAGATTCACACCGGGACGGCCGACCTGGGGAAACTCGCCAACGAGGACACCGTCGGCATCAACGAGTGGCTCTACTCGGACCTGCACGGCCTGCGCGACGTCCTCCCGGTGGCCTCCGGGGGTCTCCACCCGGGTCTCGTCCCCGAACTCGTCTCGCGGGTGGGGACGAACGTGTGCATTCAGGCCGGTGGCGGCATCCACGGTCACCCCGGCGGGACTCACGACGGCGCGAAGGCGCTCCGACAGGCGACGGACGCGGCCGTCGCCGGCGTCCCCTTAGAGGAGTACGCGTCGGACCACCCCGAACTCGCCGTCGCGGTGGAGAAGTGGGGGACCGAGACGCCCCGGTGAGCGTCTAGACGCTCTCAACCAGCCGTTCGAGGTGCTCCGGCGGCACGGCACCGCGGGCGGCGTAGCCCTCGTACGCGAACGTCGGGACGCCGGTGACGCCGTGGCGCTGGGCCGCGGTGAACCGCTCGCGGACCGCTTCTCCGAGTTCCTCGTCGTCGAGCGCCGACCGGACCTCGTCGCCGTCGACGCCCGCCTCGGCGGCGAGTTCGACGAGCACCTCGGTGTCGCCGATGTCTCTCCCCTCGGTCCAGAGCGCCTCGAACACCGCGCCGTCGAAATCGAGCCACGTCTCGTAGGGGTAGTGTTCCTTCACGTAGTACGACGCAATCTGTGCCGGGAGAGAGTCGACGTCGGTGGCGACCTCCAGCGTCATCTCGACGTCGTACTCCTCCTGTAGGCGGCGGACGTTCTCCTTGGCCTGCTCGAAGTACTCCTCGTCCTTCCCGTCGTCGACGGAGTGGTCGATGGTGCCGTCGGGCCGCCGCTGCTGTCCGCGGAGGTCGAACGGGTGCCAGTCGATCTTCAACTCGTCCTCGCGGGTCTGTTGGTACTGGCGGAGCGACTCCCGGCCCAGGTAACAGAACGGACAGACGTAGTCGGAGTAGACGGTGATGGTCGGCGTCTCGGCGTCCGCGTCGGCGTCCGCGTCGGTGCTCATACTCGCCGATGGGGGACGCACGCGCAAGAGCGTTGTCCGTGCGGACGGGGCCCACACAGCGACGCCCGGACGAGAACCGGGGGACGACGAGGCGCTCGTCGGGAACCCGCGAGACGGTGTGTTTATTCCACCCGGCAAGCATCGGGCACACGTCCCCGATGAGCGTCACCCGTTCGAGTTCGAAGCTGTTCGCCGTGAACGTGGCGAACGCGGGTATCGGCTTCCTCGCCGTCACCGTGTTCGCCCGCGAACTCGGACCGGCGGGCATCGGCGCGTTCTTCCTCTTCCAGGCGCTCTTTCGCGTGCTCGAGTCCGGCATCGACCTCGGGCTGAACACCGCTATCGAGAAACGGCTCAGCGAGGGGTCGTCCCGGGAGACGATGCTCGGGAGCGGAATCGTCCTGAAGTTCGTCGGCTTCCTCGGCGTGACGGTGCTCGTCCTCGCGTTCCGCGGCCCCGTGAACAGCTACGTGGGCGAACCGGTCGCCGGCCTGCTGATACTCACCGTCGGCGCGTCTCAGCTGGCGACCATCGCGACGACGACCCTGCGCGGGGAACTCCGCGTCGGCGAGACGGCCGTCCTGTTCCTCGCGAACCAGGTCGTCTACGCCCTGTTGGGCGTGGTCTTCGTCCTCGGGTTCGACACGGGACCGGTCGGTCTCGTCTACGGCGTCATCGCCGGGAGCCTCGTCTCGTTCCTGTGGGGGGTCACCAAGCTCGACACCCGCCCGGCCCGGCCGTCGGTGGTGTCGGTCCGCTCCCTGCTCTCGTACACGAAGTACAACGTCATCCCGGCGCTCGGCGTGCAGGTACACAACTGGACGGACGTGCTCATCATCGGTCTCATCCTCACGCAGGCGGACGTCGGGTCGTACGAGGTGGCCTGGCGCGTCGCGGCCATCACCCTCCTCTTCCCGAACGCGCTCGGCGTCTCGCTGCTCCCACAGGCCAGCGCGCTCAGCGCACGCGGCGACCGAGAGCGCGTCGGTCGGCTCATCAGCAACGCCCTGTTCCCCGCCGTCGCGCTCGTCATTCCGGCCGTGTTCGGGACGCTCGTCTTCGCGGAGTCGATTCTCGGCATCCTGTTCGGTCCGGAGTACGCCGCGGCGGCGCTCGTCCTGATCGTGCTCGTCGCGGGCAAGGTGCCCGAGGCGGTCCAGGTCGTCGTCGGGCGCGTCCTCCTCGGCATCGACCGCCCGGACCTCGTCGCTCGCGCGACGGTCGTCGCGGCGGTGCTCAACGTCGGACTCAACGTAGTGCTCATCCCGCGCTACGGCCTCGTCGGGGCCGCGGTGGCGACGACGCTCGCCTTCACCGTCGGGATGGTCCAGCGGTCGTGGTACCTCCGGACCGAAGTCGCGTACCGGCTCCCAGTCGCGAACGTCCTGCGCGTGACTGCCGTCTCCGCCGTCATGGGCGGCGTCCTCGTCGGCGTCCAGTCGGTCGTCGCCGTCACAGACGTGCTCGGGCTCGTCGGCGTCGTCCTCGTCGGGGTGACGACGTTCGCCACGGGCGTCCTCGTCGTGCCGAGCCTCCGGGCGCTGGCGTTCGACTACGCCCGGACGTACCGACGGGGCTGAGCGCGTCCGCCTCCGCGTCGGCGGCGACCCACAGCGTTTTAGCGACCGAGCGCCGGACGTGTCTGTATATGCCGCAAGGGATCGTCGGAGAGTTTCTCTCGCTGAAAGAGGAGACGGACGCGGACCTGCTGGCGATGCAGTGCGGCGACTTCTACGAGTTCTTCGCCGACGACGCCGAGACCGTCGGGCGGGAACTGGACCTCAAGGTATCTCAGAAGTCCTCTCACGGCTCGTCGTACCCGATGGCGGGCGTCCCGCTCGACGACCTCACGCCCTACCTGAAGGCGCTCGTCGAGCGCGGCTACCGGGTCGCCGTCGCCGACCAGTACGAGACGGCCGACGGCCACGCCCGCGAGGTGACGCGCGTCGTCACGCCCGGGACGCTGCTGGAGACCTCCCGCGAGGACGCCCAGTACCTCGCGAGCGTCGTCCGCGAGGGCGACGACTACGGGCTGGCGTTCGCGGACGTCACCACCGGCCAGTTCCTCGTCACGGCAGTCGAGGGCGCGGACGCAGCCGGGTCGGAGGTGTACCGCTTCGACCCGGTCGAACTCCTCCCCGGCCCCGAGGTCAGAAACGACGACGGGTTCCTCCGCCGGGTCCGCGACCAGGGGGTGACGCTCACCACGTTCGAGACGGAGGCGTTCGCACCCGGACGGGCGCGGCACGCCCTCCGCGAGCAGTTCGGTGACGTCACAGACAGCGTCGGTCTCGACGAGGCGGTGGCCGTCAGGGCCGCGGGAGCCGTCCTCGCGTACGTCACGGAGACGAACGCGGGCGTGACGGCGTCGATGACGCGCCTGCAGACGTACGAACCGGCGGACCACCTGACGCTCGACGCGACGACCCAGCGGAACCTCGAACTCACGGAGACGATGCACGGCGACCGCTCGGGGTCGCTCGTCGACGCCATCGACCACACGGTGACGAGCGCCGGCGGTCGCCTCCTGCGCGAGTGGGTGACCCGCCCCCGACGAGACAGGGAAGAAATCGAGCGACGTCTCGACTGTGTCGAGGCGCTCGCCACGCACGCGCTCGCCCGCGAGCGCCTGCGCGATACGCTCGACGGCGCCTACGACCTCGAACGGCTGGCCTCCCGGGCGGCGGGCGGGCGGGCCGACGCGTCGGACCTGCTCGCGATTCGCGACACGCTCGGCCTGCTCCCCGCGCTGGCGGAGTCCATCGAGGAATCGGCGCTGGCCGACTCGCCGCTCGCCGCCGTCGTCGAACGGTCCGACCGCGAGGCCGCCCGGACCCTCCACGGGGAGTTGCAGTCGGCGCTCGCCGACGACCCGCCGAAGACGGTGACGCAGGGGGAACTCTTCCAGCGCGGGTACGACGACGAACTGGACGAACTCATCGAGCGCCACACCGAGATACGGGAGTGGCTCGACTCGCTCGCCACACGGGAGAAGCGCGAACACGGCCTCAGTCACGTCACCGTCGACCGGAACCGGACGGACGGCTACTACGTCCAGGTCGGGAAGTCGGTGGCCGACCAAGTGCCCGAGCACTACCGGGAGATCAAGACGCTGAAGAACTCGAAACGGTTCGTCACCGACGAACTCGAGGAGAAGGAACGGGAGATCCTCCGCGTCGAGGAGGCCCGCGCCGACCTGGAGTACGAGCTGTTCTGTGACCTCCGCGAGCGGGTCGGCGACCGGGCCGAGTTGCTGCAGGGCGTCGGGCGCGTGCTGGCGGAGGTAGACGCGCTCGCGTCGCTGGCGACGCACGCCGCTGGGCGGGACTGGACCCGACCCACGCTCACCGAACCGGGACCCCTCAGCATCGAGGCCGGGCGGCACCCGGTCGTCGAGCAGACGACGGAGTTCGTGCCGAACGACCTGTTCATGGACGAGAACCGAGGCTTCCTCATCGTCACGGGCCCGAACATGTCGGGGAAGTCGACGTACATGCGGCAGGCGGCGCTCGTCACCCTCCTCGCGCAGGTTGGGAGCTTCGTCCCGGCCCGGAGCGCCGAAGTCGGTGTCGTCGACGGCATCTTCACCCGTGTCGGCGCGCTCGACGAACTCGCCCAGGGTCGGTCGACGTTCATGGTGGAGATGCAGGAGCTCTCGAACATCCTGCATTCTGCTACCGACGAGTCGCTCGTCGTCCTCGACGAGGTGGGACGGGGGACGGCGACGTACGACGGCATCTCCATCGCCTGGGCGGCCACGGAGTACCTGCACAACGAGATTCGAGCGAAGACGCTGTTCGCCACCCACTACCACGAACTCACGTCGCTCGCGGAGCACTTGCCGAGAGTGGCGAACGTCCACGTCGCCGCCGAGGAACGCGACGGCGACGTGACGTTCTTGCGGACGGTCGAGGAGGGCGCGACCGACCGCTCGTACGGCATCCACGTCGCGAACCTGGCGGGCGTGCCCGGGCCGGTCGTCGACAGAGCGTCGGAGGTGCTGGACCACCTGCGAGAGGAGAAAGCCATCGAGGCGAAAGGAGGAGGCTCGGAGCCGGTGCAGGCGGTGTTCGACCTCGGGAGCGGCCAGTTCGCGGCGGGCGACGGGTCGGAGGCGACGGCGGAGACGGCCGCGACGGGGGAAGCCGCCAGCGACGGTGGCGGCCTCGACCCCGAACTCGAGGCCGTCCTCGACGAACTCCGTGCGACGGACGTCAACGACACCTCGCCGCTGGAGCTGATGGGCCGGGTGCAGGAGTGGCAGCGGCGGCTCGACGAGGAGTGACGCCGGGAGCCAGGTCGAACCAGGAACAGATGACGGCTGCTGGCGACGAGTCGAGAACGGCTCGACCGTCGTTCTCACTCCCTCGTGAGGCCGAGGTTCGGTCACGCCGCCGGGGGCGTAGTAGAGCCGCCCTTCCGCACGTTTCCGTCGATGATGACGTCCTTCGCCATCCCGCTGACCTCGACCCTTCGCCCGGTCGGGGGGACGCCGTCGTTCGCTCTCGTCGACGCCTGAGGCCCGGCGCAGACGACCACCCGGCACGTGGCGACTGCAGGCCGAAGTGCTTTTCTCGTGTCTCCGGTGGTATTGTACGTGTCAAGCAATAGTCTCGTCGACGTGCCGGCCAAGGTCAGCCCGGAGACCGTCGCGGAGCGACAGCACGAGATGTTCGTCCTCGACGTTCGAAACGAGGACGACTACGAGGAGTGGTCGATCGCGCAGAGTCACAACGTCCCCATCTACGACGAACTCCTCGACGAGGAGTTCTCGGAACTGGCCGACGCGACCGACGACCTGCCGTCGGACGAGGAAGTCGCCGTCGTCTGTGTCGCCGGCATCACGTCGGCCCGAGCGGCGCAGTTCCTCCGAGACCGGGGGTACGAGGCGCGGACGGTGACGGACGGGATGGAGGGCTGGGGGACGGTCCACCGGCGGTTCGACGTCGACGGTGCGGCCGGCGTCACACAGGTGGTTCGCCCGGGAACGGGCTGTGTCTCGTATCTGGTGCACGACCGTGGGGAGGCAGTCGCCGTCGACCCGAGCCTCTACACCGACGAGTACGTCGACCTGGCCGACGACCTGGACGTCGAACTCGTCGGGGCCATCGACACTCACGCCCACGCGGACCACGTGAGCGGCGCGCCGCTCCTCGCGGACCGACTGGACGTCCCCTACTACCTCCACGAGGCCGACAGCGGCGACCTGAGCGAGTACACGCCGCTGTCCGACGGCGAGACGGTGGCCGTCGGGGGCCGCGACCTCGAGGTGCTCCACACGCCCGGCCACACCCCGGGGAGCGTCTCGCTCCACAGCGACGGCGCGTTGCTGTCGGGCGACACGCTCTTCGTCCGCAGCGTCGGCCGGCCGGACCTCGAGGGTGACGACGAGGCGGCCGCTCGCGACGCCGCCCGTGACCTCCACGAGAGCGTCCAGCGACTCCGGGAGCTGCCCGACGACACCCTCGTCCTGCCCGGCCACGCGAGCGACGAGGAGGTCCGACCGCTCGCGACCACCCTCTACGGCCTCGAGCGCAACAACGACGCCGTCGCCGTCGACGACGAGCGCGAGTTCGTCGACGCCATCGTCGGGAGCCTCGGCTCCACCCCCTCGAACTACGAGGACATCAAGGCGATAAACTGGGGCGAAGAGCCCCTCACCGAGGAGGCCGAGGAGCTAGAACTCGGGCCGAACAACTGCGCGGCGAACTGACCGACGCACGGGCGACCGGGCGGCACCGCGTCGTGCCGTGTCGTACCGTGTCGGGTCACTCGACGTTCCGGACGACCAGCACCGGCCGCCCGGACCGGTCGATAATCTCCGAGGGCACGTCGCCGAGCACCCGTTCGACGAGAGACGGCTCCGTCTCGCCGATGACGACGACGTCGTGGTTCGCCGCGGCGTCGACGATCTCGTCGACCGGCGACTCGGTCGTCACGTGGAGCCGCTCGATGCGGTCGGGGTCGATGCCGTCCTCGGCGAGGGCGTCGGCCGCGCTGTCGAGGAGGAGTTCACCGACACTCGGGTCGGTGTCACCCTCGGCCGTGGCGTGAAAGAGCGTGACCGAGACCTCGTCGTCCTCTAGGAGTCCCCCGACGACCCCGAGGATGCGGTCCATGTTCACGTCGCCTCTGATGGGGACGAGGACGCGCTCTGCGACGGTCACGTCGTTCGGAACGACGACGACGTCGCTGGCGGTGTCTTCGGCCAGTCGGTCGACGGTCGTCGCTCTGTCGTGGGTGAACACCACGACGGTGTCGACCGCCGGCCCGTCGTCGGGGAGGTCCGCGGCGACGGCTTCGATACGGTCGACCGCCTCCGACTCGTGTTCAGCCTGGAGCTGTCCCGGTGCGGTCTGGTCGGGGACGGGATACCAGCCGACCAAGACGACGTTCGCGGGACCGAGCAACTGCAGCAGCTCCGGGTCCGGTCGTTCCTGCGTCGAGACGTCGACGGGCACCAGGACGGTCAGGCTGGTCTCGTCAGTCATGCTGGCGCTCCGTTCGGACGGTCAGGACGGGCCTGTCGGTCTGGTCGTGGACGCGACTCGGCAGTTCGCCCACCACGCGCTCTCGAATCCCCGGGTCGGACTCGCCCATCACCACGAGGTCGTGGTCCCGGGCGAGGTCCGTGAGGTCGCTCTCCTGTGTCTCCTCGGTCGGTTCCCGCCAGGAGATACGCTCGCGAGCGACTCCCCGCTCGGTCAGCCAGTCGGTCGCCCCCCGGAGGTACAGTTCGGACGCCGCGCTCCCGCGCTCGACGCTCTCGGCGTGGAACAGCGTCACCTGTGGGTCGCCGGCCGCGGCGACGAGTTCGACGACGTCGAGGACGCGGAACATGTTCCGTTCGTCCTTCAGCGACACCAGGACGCGGTCGAGCGACTCGACCGCTCCCGGGACGAGGACGGCGTCGCAGTCGTAGTCGTTCGCGACGCGGTCCGTCGTCTGTACCCGGTCGCGGGTGAACACGAGCACCGACTCGACGGCGGCGCTGCGCTCCGCGAACGTCCGGACCGTCGGCTCCATCGCCGCCGTCGCCTCCTCGCGGTACTCGTCGCGCAACTGCTCGGGAGCGGTCTGGTCGGGGACGGGATACAGTCCGAGGACGACCACGCGCAACGGGTGGAGGACCTCGACGAGTTCGAGCGGCAAGTCGTCGGGATTCGATGCGTCGACCGGAACGAGAAGCGTCGGTTGTTCCATCATGACTCTCTCACCGTGGTACCGGGACCGCCGTGCGAGGCGTCGCGTCGACCGGGTCGTCGGGGTCCACCGGGAGGCCAGTCAGTCATCGGTTCCCACCCCATCGGGGCCGGGCCCCGTCTCGAAGCCCGATTCGACGCCGAAGTCGACTTCCACTTCCGCCTCGACCGCTGGCGACGAACGGTACCGGTGCAGCGCGCTGTCGTTCTCGACCCGGGGCCGGGCGTAGCCGAGGTACCACAGCACGCCCAGCGCAGCTACGCCGCCGGCGAGGAGTATCTGCTGGGGTTCCATGAACCCGATGAGCGCGAACGACAGCGTCGCGCCCAGCGCGGGGACGACGGGGTAGAGCGGGACCTCGAAACTCGGGTCGTACTCCGCCACGTGCGTCTGTTTGAAGACGATGAGCGAGACGTTCAACAGCCCGTACACCAGCAGGTGGAGGACGCTCCCCGCCTTCGCGAGCGCGTTGACGTTCCCCACGAGGATGAACACCAGGACGAGCCCCCCGGTGAGCAGTATCGAGCGGTAGGGCGTGTTGAACCGGTCGTGGACCTTCGAGATGCGGGCGTCGACCAGTCCGTCGCGGCCCATCGCGTAGTTGATTCGGGACGAGGAGAGCATCGAGGCGTTCGCCGACGAGGCCGTCGCCAGTAACCCCCCGAAAGTCAACAGTCCGACGCCGACGGCACCGAGACCGACTGCGCCGAAGATGGCCCGGGCGCCGATGGTAATCGCCGTCTCCTTGCCCGTGATACGGTCCAGCGGGACGACGCCCGTCAGGACGACGATGGCGAACGCGTAGATGAGCGTCGCGAGCAGGACCCCGCCCACCATGGCCCGGGGGAGGTTCTTGCCCGGTCGTTTGACCTCTCCGGCCACCGTCGCGACCTGAGCGAACCCGAGATACGAGACGAACACCAGCGCTGTCGCGGGGATGACCGCGCCGACGCCCTCCGAGAAGAACGGTCGGAGCGTCGCGAGGTCCACCTGGGTCGCGCCGAGCGCGATGAAGACGGCCAGGACGCTCAGCAGGACGACGACGATTACGTTCTGGAGGTCACCCGTGCCGTCGGTGCTGAGGTAGTTGATGGCGACGAACGCGCTCGCAGCGGCGACGCCGCCGATCTGGGCGCCACTCAGTGGGACCGCCGCGACGACGCCGAGGTTCAGTTCGAGCGCCGCCGCCAGTGGCGCGACGTAGTTGCCGAAGCCGACTGCGTAGAACGCCGTCGCGAACGCGAGTCCGAGCCAGTTGCCCAGCCCGGCGATGGCGCCGAAGAGCGGTCCGAGTCCGGTGTTGATGAAGTGGTACGGGCCGCCGGAGGCCGGCATGGCCGTCGCGAGTTCGCTCGCCGAGAGGGCGGTGAACATCGCGATGATGCCGCTGGCGACGAACGCGACTGACGACGCGGGGCCGGCGAGTGCTGTCGCAGCACCCGGCAGGACGAAGATTCCGGCGCCGACCATCGTTCCGACGCCGATCATCAACGCCTCCTTCAGCCCGAGCGTCCGTTCGAGTTGCGTGCTCGTCTCACTGGACATCGTCGAACTGGTCCCGTATCGAGACGCGAGCACGGTTCAGGCGGCGATTCGGACGCGTCCGACTGTTCCCGGCGGCCGTGGTGCGGATGCAGGCTGATCGAGAGCCCGTTCGAGGGTCCATGTGGATCACAGATGTGTTCTCTCCGTCTCGTCCGCGTCAGCGTCGGTCTCGTCGCCCCGAGTCGCGCCGTCGCACACGACCCAGTCGGCGGTACTCGGTGACGACCGGCGCGTCGTCGAGCAGGAGTTCGTACCGGCTTCGGACGTCCGGGGCGTCGGAGACGGGCGTCCGTTCGATCACCTCGACCGTCGCCGTCCAGCCGTCCCCCCGGCGCGTAATCGCGACGACGTCGTCGAGCGGGTGTCCGACGAGGCTGGTCGCGCTGTCGACGACCGCCGCGCGGACGTCGCCGAACGACGTCGGGCGGTCGGACTGGCGCTCCGTGTCGCACGCGTCCACCGTCGGGTCGCTCGGTCCGTGCCGGCGACAGAAGCCGTCGTTCCGCGCCCGGCGCTCGCACCGGTCGCCGTCGTCGACGCGCGCCCGACAGCGGGATTCGTTCGAGGCTGCTGCCATCGGTGGAGGTGTCACGACGGTGCTCGGCCGGACGTCGAGGGGTGCGTCGGCCTCGCGGGTTCCTCGTCGAGCGTGCGGTCCGACAGCGTGGTGAGGCTCTGTGTGTCAGTTCGTTGCATAGCACCACCGACGCGTGAGTCGTCCATGCTGCTGTTGCTTGCGAGTGCTTGTGGCCGGCGTGGGGTCGTGCGAGGTCCGCCTGGACCCCGGGGAGGGCCACGTCGGTGTCGCTGTCCGCAGCGCCGCGTTCACCGTCGTCGACTGCAGATGCAAGCGGCGGTGTTATCCGGTCGGCGGGGCGTTCTCTGTCCGAGAGACGACCACGAGCAGTCGGTTCGTCGCGCCCGGGGCGCGCGTCGCCACCGCCAGTGTGTTGTGCGTGGTGTCTGTCGGTCGATATATGCGTCAGATCAAGGTGATGGTCCCCGACGAGAGCCTCGACGAGGTCCGCGCGGTCCTCGACGACGAGTCCATCGACTACGTCGTCACCCGGAGTGCGACGACCGAGGAGCGCGTACTCGTAGAGTTCCCCGTACCGACACAGGCCGTCGAGTACATCCTGGAGGAACTCCGCGGCACCGGCGTCGACGACAGTCGGTACACGGTCATCACGGCCACCGAGACGGCGAAGACTGCGAACTTCCACGAACTCGAAGACCGGTTCGTCGCCGGCCCGGAGGAGGACGACTCCGTCGCGCCCGAGGAGATCAGGGGGAAGGCGCTGGGGATGCACCGTGACAACCTCACCTACTACGGGCTGACGCTCCTGAGCACCATCGTCGCCACGTCCGGCCTGCTCCTCGACTCGCCGGCCGTCGTCGTCGGTGCGATGGTCATCGCCCCACAGGTCGGGTCGGCGCTCATCTCCGGCGTCGGCATCGTGCTGGACGACCGCCGGATGCTGGCGGTGGGGTTTCGCTCGCAGGTCCTCGGCTTCGCGCTGGCCATCGGCGGCGCGGCGGCGTTCGGCTTCCTGTTGAAACGCGGGGGGTTCGTCTCCTCGCTACTGGCCGTCTCGAACGTGAGTCAGGTCGCGAGCCGTGTCTCTCCCGGCCTGTTGACGCTGGCCGTCGCAATCTGTGCCGGCGCGGCCGGGGCACTCGCACTCGCGACGGCCCTGCCGGTGTCGCTGGTCGGCGTGATGATCGCCGCCGCGCTCGTCCCGGCCGCGGCCGCCGTCGGCATCGGTCTCGCGTGGGGGGCCCCGCACATCGCCCTCGGCGCCGGCCTGTTACTCCTGGTGAACGCCGTCGCGGTCAACCTCTCCGCGTTCGTGGTGCTCTGGTACCTCGGCTACCGGCCACCGGACTGGGCGGCGGCCGACGGACTGTCGGTGCTCGTCCAGGAGTGGGAGACCGTCGCGACAGTCGTCGTGCTGGTCGGACTGCTGGTCGCGGCGTCGACGCTCCTGGCCGCGCCCATCACGTTCGAACGGGCCGCCACGGGCGCTGTCGAGGACGTCCTCGAAGGACCCGAGTACGCGGAGGTCGAACTGGTCAGGGTCCGCGCCGACGTCGGCGTGGGGCTGGGGCTGAGTCCGGCCGAGGGACAGTCGGTGACGGTCACCGTCAACCGCCCGGCCGACACCGCCTACCCGAGACTGTCCGACCGCATCGCGGCCGCGATCGCCGCCGAGACCGACCGCGAAGTCGCGGTGGTGGTCGAGTTCAACGACCGGAGTCGGACCGCGCCGCCGGGCGGCGACGCGGCGGCGGCGGACCGTCGACCGCGTCCCGTCGTCCGTCGAGCCGTCTGAAGGGGGCGACGAGGGACGGGATTAATACGTGGCTCGCCCCTCCGTTCGGGCGATGAACGTGACTCGGTCTCTGTCCCGTCCCCGGTCGACCACGCGGCGCCGTCGGGGGCAGGGGGGTCGGTGATGGGCAAGAACATGTGGGCGAAGGTCGTCCAGCGCGGCATCCTCACGCGGGAAGCGGCCGACGAGGAGGGCCACGCGGCGCTCGTCCTCCGGAACCCCGACGGGACGTGGGAACTCCCCGGCGGGAAGGTCGAGTACGACGAGACGGAACGAGAGAGCCTCGAACGGGAGGTTCGCGAGGAGACGGGGCTGGTCGTCACCGCGGCCGAACCGGTCGAGACGGCGGTGCGGAAGCTGAAGCCGAAGAAGAGGCGAGGGAAGTTCGCCGTGGTCTACCGGTGTGCGTTCGAGGGAAGCGAGGTGGAACTCAGCGACGAACACGTCGCGTTCGCGTGGCGGGGCCTCGACGCCATCACGGAGACGAACCTCAAGCAGGTGGACGAGTACCGGAGCCTCCGGCGAGTGCTCGCGTCGATCGACGACGGCTCCCGGTCGGCACGACCCGTCGACCCGAGGCCTGGCCCCGGTCCCGCGGCCCGGGTCGACCGCGAGGAGGCGCGGAACGGGGAGGGAGAGCCGTGAGCGACGCGGACGAGGCCGACGCCGAGGACGACGACCACGACATCCGCGCGCTCGACACGCAGACCGTCCAGCGCATCGCCGCGGGCGAGGTCGTCGAGCGGCCCGCCTCGGTCGTGAAGGAACTCGTCGAGAACAGTCTCGACGCCGACGCCTCGCGCGTCTCGGTCGCCGTCGCGGGCGACGGGACGCGCGAGATTCGCGTCAGAGACGACGGTGTCGGGATGACCGAGTCGGCGCTCCGGCGGGCGGTCGAGGAACACACCACCTCCAAGATCAGGGACATCGACGACCTCGAGGCCGGGGTCGGCACGCTCGGCTTCCGCGGCGAGGCACTCCACACCATCGGCGCCGTCTCCCGGATGACCATCCGTTCGAAGCCACGCGGCGAGAGCAGCGGGACGGAACTCGTCTACGAGGGCGGCGAGGTCGAGTCGGTGCGCCCCGCTGGCTGTCCCGAAGGAACCGTCGTCGAGGTGCGCGACCTCTTCTACAACACGCCCGCGCGCCGCAAGTTCCTGAAGACCGAGGCGACCGAGTTCGACCACGTCAACACCGTCGTCACGCAGTACGCGCTCGCCAATCCCGACGTCGCGGTATCGCTCGAACACGACGACCGCGAGGTGTTCGCGACGGAGGGTCGGGGGAGTCGCGAGGCGGCGGTGCTCTCGGTGTACGGGCGGGAAGTCGCCGAGTCGATGACGCGTGTCGCGGGCGGGTCCGAGCGGGTCGACGTCGCCGGCCTCGTCTCGGACCCCGAGACGACGCGGAGCACGCGCGAGTACCTCTCGACGTTCGTCAACGGGCGGTACGTGACGAGTGCGGTCCTCAGGGAGGCGGTGCTGGACGCCTACGGCGGGCAGCTGGCGCCGGACCGCTACCCGTTCGCGGTTCTGTTCGTCGACGTCCCGCCCGAGACGGTCGACGTGAACGTCCACCCCCGGAAGATGGAGGTCAGGTTCGACGACGAGACGGGCGTTCGACGCGCCGTCCACGACAGCGTCGAGTCCGCGCTCGTCGAGTCGGGGCTCGTCCGCTCGTCCGCACCGCGCGGCCGTTCGAAGGTCGCCGAGACCGAGGTGCGGCCGGAGTCACCCGACACCGAGGCGGTCGGCGAACCGGACCGCCGCGGCGGTCGGACGGACGGCCGGCGTGCGGGTGAGGCGTCACGGGAGTCGCCGTCGGCGGGCGCCGGGACGGACGAGGCGACGACGGCGGCGTCCGACGCGACCCCCTCCGGAGCGGAACCCGAAGCGGGAGCCACTGCAGGGGCGGCCGGCGGAGGCGACGAAGACGACGAAGACGACGAAGGTGGCGGACGGGGGGCCGACCCCCCGGACGCCGGCGGCGACACCGGCGACCGGTCGGGAGCGTGGCACCGCCGAGAACCGGTGGACGACCCGCACGCGGCGAGCGAGACGGCGCAGGACGACGCAGCGGCGGCGGACGACCCGGCGCAGGCGGCGCTGTCCACGTCGGTGGCGGACGAACTGACGTCCACCACGGAACACTCCACCGGCAGCGGCGGCAAGGCAAGGAGAGAGGACACCGACGCAGGGACGGTCGACGCCGACGGGGAGCGCACAGAGGCGCGAGCGACGTCGGCGCCGACGTCGACCACGGCGTCGGCTTCCGGAGGGCCGGTCGTGGGCCCCGCGACCCAGCGGACGCTCGCGGGTGACGCCATCGACCTCGACCGGACGTTCGACCGCCTGCCGCGTCTGCGGGTCCTCGGTCAGTTACACGAGACGTACATCGTCGCCGCGAGCGAGGAGGGACTCGTCCTCGTCGATCAGCACGCGGCGGACGAGCGTGTGAACTACGAGCGGTTGAAGCGGGAACTGGCGGGCGAGACGCCGACGCAGGCGCTGGCCTCGCCCGTGGAACTCGAACTCACCGCGCGGGAGGCGACGCTGTTCGACCGGTATCAGGAGGCGCTGGCACGGGTCGGCTTCCACGCCGGGCGGGTCGACGAGCGGACGGTCGAGGTGCGGACCGTGCCGGCGGTGTTCGACGCGACGCTGGCCCCCGACCGACTCCGCGACGCCCTCACGGGGTTCGTGACCGACGAGGCCGACGGCGGGCGGGAGACGGTCGACGCGGCCGCCGAGGAACTCGTCGCCGACCTGGCGTGTTACCCGTCCGTCACGGGGAACACCTCGCTCACCGAGGGGAGCGTCGTCGACCTGCTGGAGGCGCTGGACGCGTGCGACAACCCCTACGCGTGCCCACACGGTCGGCCCACGGTCATCAGGGTCGACCGCGACGAGATCGAAAACCGGTTCGAGCGGGACTATCCGGGGCACGCGGGACGGCGGCGCGAGGAGTAGCGGGGGCGCCGAGCGGAGACGGGGGGAGACGCGACGTCGACGCGCGACACGGCCGGCGAAGCGCGTCGGGCATCTGAACAGTTAAGCCTCCGAGTTCGCTAGAGCGCGTGTGGAGAGTCCCTTCGACGTTCTGCAGGTCGACCCGGACGCGAGCGACGAGGCCATCGACAGAGCGTACCGACGGCGAGTGCTGGAGACCCACCCGGACCAGGGGGGGTCGGCGGCGGAGTTCCAGCGCGTCAGAAGGGCGTACGAGCGGCTCAAATCCGGCGAGAAGCGGGCGAAGCTCGAGGAGGGGTGGGAGTCGTCGCGGCCCGAACCCCGAGGGGCGGCCGAGAACGGCCAGGCACGGCAGCGCGCCGACGCGGCCGAGAACGACGAGGAGGCAGGCGAGGACGACGAGGCCGACCCCGACGAGACGGCCGACGCGGGGGTCGACGGCAAGCGGGTCGAGTTCCTCAACTACGACGTCCTCTCGGACCACGGCTGGACGCTCGACGACGACGACCTCTTCGAGAAGGCGTCGGCGGCGGACCTCGCACCCGAGGACTACGGGCGCGTCCTCGTCAGGCCCCGGGAGTCGCTCCTGGAGGCCGCCGAGGAGCGCGGCTTCACGTGGCCGTACTCGTGTCGCGGCGGGGCGTGTGCGAACTGTGCCGTCGCGGTCGTCGAGGGGGAGATGGAGATGCCGGCAGGACAGATACTCACGCCGGAGTTCGTCGACCAGGGCATCCGCCTGTCGTGTATCAGCGCGCCGACCACCGACGAGGCGAAGGTGGTCTTCAACGTCAAACACCTGCCCGGCCTCGACGAACTCCGACTCCCGCCGCGGCAGTTCGACGGGGCGCAGGCCAACGACTGACCCCCCACCCGAGAACCGCCCGGACTTTTGTACGAAAGCGCCGAAGCCGGGAGCATGACAGACCTCGTGACCTTCGGCGAGACGATGCTCCGACTCTCGCCCCCGCGCGGTGACCGGCTCGAACGGACCCGCTCGTTCGACGTGCAGGCGGGCGGGGCGGAGAGCAACGTCGCCGTCGCAGCCGCCCTGCTCGGGCTCGACGCCGTGTGGCTCTCGAAGCTCCCCGACTCCCCGCTCGGCCGGCGGGTCGTCCGCGAACTCCGCGGACACGGCGTCCGGACGGGCGTCGCGTGGGACCGGACGGACGAGCGGCGCCTCGGGACGTACTACCTCGAACACGGCGGCGCGCCGCGCGGCACCGAGGTCATCTACGACCGGACCGACGCCTCCGTGACGACCACCACCCCCGACGAACTGGCGACGGGCGTCGTCGCCGACGCCGACACGTTCTACACGAGCGGCATCACCCCGGCGCTGTCGGACACGCTCAAGGAGACGACGGGGACGCTGTTCGAGGTGGCCGCACAGGGCGGGACGACGACGGCGTTCGACCTGAACTACCGGTCGAAGCTGTGGACGCCCGCGGCGGCGAAGGAGACGTACGAGGCGCTCCTCCCGCACGTCGACGTGCTGTTCGCCGCCGAGCGTGACGTGCGCGAGGTACTCGGCCGCGACGGCGACGCAGTCCAACTCGCCCACGGACTGGCGACCGACTACGACCCCGACACCGTGGTCCTCACCCGGGGCGAGAAGGGCGCGGTGGGCATCCGCGCGGGCGAGGTGTTCGAACAGCCGGTGTTCGAGTCCGACACCTTCGACGCCATCGGGACGGGCGACGCGTTCGTCGGCGGCTTCCTCACCGCCCGCGCGGACGGCGGCGACGTCGAACGGTGTCTCACCTACGGGGCGGCGACGGCCTCGCTCAAACGGACCATCGACGGCGACATCGCGGTCGTTACGCCCGCAGAGGTCGAAGCCGTCATCGCCGCCGACGGCGACGACATCTCGCGGTAGCGGACCGCGGGAGGAGGGGAGGACGGGCACGAGACGCGCACGACCGCCGCAACCGCTTTCGTGCTCCCCCGAGGAGGCCGGACTATGCACGTCGCGCTCATCGGTGCGTACGGGAGTGCTGGAACCGCCGTCGCCGGTCGCCTCGTCGAACAGCTCGGGGAGGAGGTCACCCGACTGACGCTCGTCGACGACGGCGACCCCGGCGGGGGACTCTGCATCCTCAGAGGGTGTATGCCGTCGAAGGAGGTCATCTCGGCGGCGGGTCACCGGTACCAGGCCCGACACGACGACCGACTCGTCGGTTCCACGCCGGAGATGGACCTGCAGCGGGTGGTCGAGACGAAGGACGGCCACGTCGAGAACTTCGCGCGCCACCGTCGGGCGGCGGTCCACGACATGGCCGAGCGCGAGGGGTGCGAGTTCCGCCACGAGCGCGCGACGTTCGTCGACGACCACACCCTGCGCCTCCACCCGAGCGGCGACGAACTCGACGCCGACTACGTCGTCGTCGCTACCGGCTCGGTGGTGAACGTCCCGGACCTCCCCGGCATGGCGTCGGTCGACCCGATGACGAGCGCGGACGTCCTCGACGCGACCGACCTTCCCGATTCAGGCGTCGTGATGGGCTTCGGCTACGTCGGGCTCGAACTCGTCCCCTACCTCGCAGAGGCCGGCGTCGACCTCACTGTCGTCGAACACGACGCGCGCCCGCTGGACGAGGCCGACCCCGACTTCGGCGACGAACTCCTGGCGCTCTACCGCGAGGAGTTCGGCGTCGAGGTCCTCACCAACACGTACGAGACGCGGGTGGAGTCCGTCGACAGTGGGATCCGGATGCAGCTCGACCACGACGGCGAGGAGACGACGCGGGAGGCCGAGGCGCTCTTCCTCTTCACGGGGCGACGGCCGGACCTCGCGGGCCTCGGCCTGGAACACACCGCCATCGACCCGACGGGAGAGTGGGTTCACGACACGATGCAGGCCCGTGACGACCCCCGGACGTTCGTCGTCGGCGACGTCAACGGGAAGGAGCCCATCCTCCACGTCGCCAAGGAACAGGGGTTTGTCGCCGCCGACAACGTCCTCGCGCACGCGGCGGGCCGGGAACTGGAGGCGTACGAGAACGTCCACCACCACGTCGTCTTCTCGGCGGGGGGCGTCTACCCCTACGCTCGCGTCGGCCACTCCGCCGCGTCGGCCACCGCGGCGGGCGTCGACCACGTCGCCGTCACGCGGCGGGCCAGCGACGACGGGGTGTTCAAGACGAAGGCCGCGCCCAGAGGGCTGGCGAGTCTCGTCGTCGGCACGGACGGGACGGTGCTCGGCTACCAGGGACTGCACTACCACGCGGACGTGATGGCGAAGACGATGCAGTTGGCGGTGGAGATGGGGCTGGACGTCCACGAGATTCCCGACCGGGCGTACCACCCGACGACGCCGGAGATTCTGGACGGCCTCTTCCGGGAGGCGAAGGCGAAACTGCGAGAGTCGTGACGGGTCGGGTCGCGGTGTGCCGGGGACCGGAGCGAACCGACGTCGGGGTGGACCGGAAGGCGACGTGGGCGGCCGGGCGGCTCACTCGAGGTCCGGTTCGAGCGGTTCGACGTCGACGCGACGGATGACGAAGAACGCCGCGATGAGGACGGCGAGGAGGAGCGTGAACGACCCCGCCGCGACGAACGCGCTCTCGACACTCTCGTACTCGCCGGGACGGTAGCTGATGACCTTCCGCGCGATGGCGATGAGCGCGGCGTTGATGACGATTCGAATCACCGGTTCGTTCCGGCTGAAGGCGACGACAGTCTGGAACACCTCGACGATGATGAGGAGCAGGAGGACGGTGTCGATGAGGTCGATGACGGCGTTGGGGTCGGTGAAGCGCCCCGAGAGGAGCAGTTCGTACAGCGACAGCCCCAGGTCGAAGACGCCGATGGCGAACAGCGCCACCAGGAAGTACGCGGCACCCATCTCCAGCCACCGCATCACCCGCTCGGAGTTCGCCGCGAAGTCTTCGAGTTCGAGCGCCACGCTCGGGGGGAAGGACCGAGCCGTCCAAAGCGTTGTGGCAGCCACACTCCCGGGTCGGATTCACGGCTGGCGGCCGACGGCGCTCGGCTCGCCCACTCGCCAGGGAATCCGCGCCGGGGCCGTCCGCCATCGACCCGACCGCGTCCCGTCCGTCGGCCCGACCGCGTCCCGTCCGTCGGCCCGACTGCGCCCTGTCCGCCGGTCAGCGCTCGCTCGCATCCTCGTCTGTCCCGGCGTCCGCGCGGGACCCGTCGCTCCCGCCGTGCGCCTCGGAGTCGCTGCTGAGAGAACCCCGGCCGTCGGACCGACCGTGCTCCTCGGCGGTCGCCGACGCGTTGACCGCGTCCGCGTCCGCGTCACTCGCCGGCACGCCGTCGACGACCGGCCGGACGCGGACGCGACGGATGCGGTGGCCGTCGACGCGTTCGACGTCGAGGGCGACGTCGTCGACGACGACGCGGTCACCGACGTCGCCGATGCGGCCGAGTTCGGCGTTGATGAGACCGGCGACCGTCTCGAACTCGCCCTCGGTGGTGAGGTCGACGCCGAGGGCGTCGTTCACCTCGCCGACCGTGACCTCTCCCTTGACCACGAGGCCGTCGGTCGTGGGGCGGATGAGTCGTTCCTCGCCGACCTCGAAGATTTCGCCGACGATCTCCTCGAGGATGTCCTCGACGGTGAGGATGCCTTCGGTCTCGCCGAACTCGTCGCGGACGATGACCATCGTGACGCGCTCGGCCTGCATCTCGGCGAGGAGGTCGTCTATCTCCCGTCCCTCGGGGACCTGCAGGCTGGGGAGGAGGACGTCGTCGAGCGTCTTCCCCTCGCGGCGGGCGCGCTCGGCGTCGCGGATGTCGGCGATGCCGACGACGTGGTCGAGGGTCCCCTGGTAGACGGGGACGCGAGTGAGGCGGTTCGTCGCACAGACCTCGATGACCTCGTCGAGTGGCGTCTCGACGTCGACGGCGATGACGTTCACGCGCGGGACCATCACCTCGCGTGCGGAGGTCGATCCGAGGTCGAAGACGCCCTCGACCATCTCGTGTTCGGCCTCGTCGATGGCACCGACGCGCTCGCCGGTCCTGAGGAGCGCCGTGATCTCCTCGCGGGTGACGTAGGGACGTTCGATGTCGCTCCCGCCACCCGTGAATCGGTTGAGACCGCGGGAGACGACGTCGAACAGGACGACGAGCGGGAAGAGCACGCGCTCGACGGTCCGGAGGGGGCCGGCGACGCGGAGCGCGAGGCGTTCGGGGTTGGCGACGCCGTACGACTTGGGCGTGATCTCGCCGAAGACGAGGACGAGCGCGCTCATGCCGAGCGTCGTCGCGACGACGGCGAGTTCGGGCGAGAGCGTCGCCGCCAGCAGGACGGACGCGATGCTCGCCATCGCGATGTTGACCATGTTGTTCCCGACGAGGATGGTCACGAGGAGGCGGTGGGGGTCCTCGCGGAGTCGCTCGAGCACCACCGCACGGGGGTCGACGTCCCCCTCGGTCTCTAAGAGGACCGACAGCTGGTGACGCTCCAGCGAGAAGATGGCGATTTCGCTGCCGGAGAAGAACGCGCTCACGCCGAGCAACACGACGATGACGACCCCACCGGCGACGAGCGCGGTCGGAGTGAGGACGGTGTCGGTCGCCGTCTGTGCGACCTGCGCGGTCACGGCCGTGACGCCCACGGCCGGGGAGCCGACGCCGGTCATCGGCGACTCACCCGGTCGGGTGGCCGGCGCAGTCGATGCCGCCACCGGGGCGTCTCGGAGAGTCGATGCCCCGACAGGTCGTCGCGAGTCCCGAGGGAAGTCATAGCCGTGGATGGACCGACGGGCGGTTAGTTCCTGTGGATGGGGAGGGGTGTCACGCGACCCGACGCCGTCGAGCGGAGGGCTCGAATGCTAATCTTTAATACTTCCAGGGCACTGTTTTAATACATGACCGTTGTCAGCGTCTCGATGCCCGAGGAACTCCTCGAGCGAATCGACAGCTTCGCCGACGAACACGGCTACACCGGGCGGAGCGAGGTCATCCGCGAGGCGTCACGGAACCTGCTCGGCGAGTTCGAGGACCGCCGACTCGAGGACCGCGAACTGATGGCCGTCGTGACGGTCATCTTCGACTACGAGACGACGAGCGTCGAGGAGCGGATGATGCGCATCCGTCACGAGTACGAGGGCCTGGTCGCCTCGAACATCCACAGTCACGTCGGCGGTCACTTCTGTATGGAACTGTTCGTCCTCGAGGGCCGACTGGAGGAGATATCGACGTTCGTCGGGCGCATCAGGGCGACGAAGGACACCCTGAGCGTCGACTACTCCGTGATGCCCGTCGACGAGTTCGTCTCGGTCCCCGGGCACGACCACGCGCACGAGCACTGAACGGGTGACTCAGCGGCACTCTTCGAGCGAGTGGAACGACCCCTCCTGTGCCGTCAACCACGCCGTCGTCCGTGGCAGGTCCTCGGAGGCCACTCGCGGGAAGATGGTGCACTCGTCGGGCGCGTCGTCGTACTCCTCGACGTGTCCGCAGAAGTGTGTCGCGCCGTCGGCGTCGGGTTCGGGCCCGAGGTCGAGGCCGAACGGGACTGCGTCCCAAGCCGTCCCCCCACCGGCGTCGGAGTCGCAGTCGTTCGTGTCAGACATGTATATAGTTCCCGCCCCGGATGTTACTCATGGTCGTTGATGTACTTTTCTATCGTGGACGGTGTGGAACCACGCGACCGCGGGCCGGAACGGACGTGGATGTTTCAGCTAGCCTCCGGTGAAACTGTGATTCTCCAGGACGACGCCCCGCGTGCGGAACGCGTTAGTGTGTCCGTGCGGAAGAGGAGGTCATGCCGTCAGACGCTGCCGACGCGGCGAGCAACGGTCGGGCCACCCTGTTCGCGGTCACCGTCCGCGAGGTGATGCGGCGGAACGTCGAGACCGTCGGACGGGAGACGTCGGCCCGAGCGGTCGTCCGACGCCTCCACGAGGCCGACGTCGGGTCCATCCTGGTCGTCGACGACGACGGGACGCCGACCGGTATCGTCACCGACTCCGACGTGCTGGGACTCGTCGTCGACGACCGGCCGCTGTCGGAGTTGACGGCCGCCGACTGTCTGTCCGCGCCGGTCGTGACCGTCGACGCCGACGACGGCATCGAGCGAGCGGCCGAGGCGCTCCGCGAACACGACATCGACCAGGCACCCGTCCTCGACGACGACTCTCTCGTCGGCGTCGTCTCCGTCCGTGAACTCTCGTACTACCTGCCCGGACTGTCACTGTCGGACGTGTCGACGCGGGGTGACGGCGAGTACGCCTACGAGGACCGCGCGGCCCCGGGCGTCGACGTGGGCGACGTCGTCCGGTTCTCGAAGCGACTCGGCGACGGCGACGTCCGGGCGTTCGCCCGGGCGTCGGGCGACGAGAACCCGCTCCACCTCGACGACGGGTTCGCCGCGACGACGCGGTTCGGCACCCGCATCGCACACGGCGTCCTCACCCTCGGCGTCGTGAGCGCGGCGCTCTCGCGTTTGCCCGGACTCGTCATCTACCTCTCACAGAGCGTCCGGTTCGTCGGCCCCGTCGAGGTCGGTGACCGCGTGACTGCCGTCTGCGAAGTCGTCGACGCACTCGGCGGCGGCCGGTTCCGACTCCGGACGGTCGTGAAGAGCGACGACGGTGACCCCGTCGTCGAGGGCGAGGCAGTCGTTCTGGTCGACGGACGCGACGGCAGCGAGTGACGAGGGACGGTCCGCGAGGCCCCAACGATTTATCCCGCCTGCCTCCCCTTCCACACGTATGTCAGTCGAGTACGACTTCGAGGGACGGGTAGTGCTGGTGACCGGGGCAGGCGGCGCACTCGGCGCCGGCGTCGTGGAGGCCTTCGTCGACAGCGGCGCGACGGTCGCTGCCGCGGACCTCCTGGAGCCGGAAGAGGTCGACCTGCCCGACGGCGCGAGGTACTACCAGGGCGACTTCACCGACGAGGAGTCGGTCGCAGACACCGTCGAAGCCGTCGTCGAGACCCACGGTGGCCTCGACGCACTCGTCAACGTGGCCGGCACCTGGCGCGGCGGGACACCGGTGGACGAGACGGACGTCGAGACGTTCGACTTCCTCTTCGACGTCAACCTCAAGACGATGTTCCTCGCGTCGAAGCACGCGCTCCCACACCTGCGCGAGGCGGACGCGGGCGCCATCGTCTCCGTCTCCGCACGGTCGTCGCTGGAGGGAGGAGCGGGGGACAGCGTCTACCGCGCGTCGAAGGCGGGGGTGCGACTCCTCACCGAGAGCATCGCCGAGGAGAACCGCGGCGAGGTGCGGGCGAACGCCATCATGCCGAGTATCATCGACACGCCGGCGAACCGCGAGATGATGCCCGACGCCGACCACGACTCGTGGCCGACGCCCGCCGAACTCGCCGACGTCGTCTGCTTCCTCTGTAGCGACGCCGCGGGCGTGACCAGTGGGGCCGCAGTGCCGGTGTACGGCGAGGCCTGAGCCACGTTCGAGCCGCCACCGACCCACCAGTTCTTCTGTACGGGCGGAGTCACACCAGTCATGACACTCGACCGGCAGAGCGGAATCTTCTGCCACGTCGCCTCCCTCCCGGGACCACAGGGCGTCGGGAGTCTCGGCGAGCCGGCGCGGCGGTTCGTCGACTTCCTCGCTCGCGCCGACCAGTCGCTGTGGCAGTTCTGCCCCGTCGGTCCGACCACCGTCGACTACGGCAACTCGCCGTACTCGGCGCTGTCGGCCGTCGCCGGCAACCCGCTGTTCGTCG
The DNA here is from genome assembly GCF_041641895.1 of Salinigranum sp. Taxonomy (NCBI): domain Archaea; kingdom Methanobacteriati; phylum Methanobacteriota; class Halobacteria; order Halobacteriales; family Haloferacaceae; genus Salinigranum; species Salinigranum sp. The sequence goes on from NZ_JBEPXO010000041.1 coordinate 31,318, forward strand.
ACCTCGCGGACCTCTGCGACCGGGGGTGGCTCGACGGCGTCGAGTCGGTGACGTTCGACGAGGGAGTCGTCGAGTACGAGCGGGTCACGACCCACGTCGAAGCCCACCTCCGCCGTGCCCACGAGGGGTTCGAGGCACGGGCCACGCCCGCAGCGCGTAAGGCGTTCACGACCTTCCGCGAGTCGAACGGCTGGCTCGACGGCTACGCGCTGTTCCGGGCACTCAAGACCGACCACGACGGTGCCGCGTGGACGGAGTGGCCGCGGGGCGAGCGGGACCGAGAACCGGACGCGCTCGCGGCGGCCCGCGGGCGGGTGGCCGACGACGTCGCGTTCCGGGAGTTCTGCCAGTTCTGTTTCGACCGGCAGTGGGCGGCGCTCCGAGCCTACGCGGCGGAACGGGGCGTGTCGCTCGTTGGCGACATCCCGATCTACGTGGCGGGGGACAGCGCGGACGTCTGGGCCAACCGCGACGTGTTCCAACTCGACGACGAGGGGCACCCGACGGCGGTCGCTGGCGTTCCCGACGCGCCGGGAGAGGTCTTCTCCGCACAGCGGTGGGGGATGCCGCTGTTCGACTGGGCGGAGCTGGAGCGGACGGACTTCGCGTGGTGGGTCGGGCGTCTCGACCGGCTGTTCGAGCAGTGCGACCTGGTGCGAATCGACCACTTCCGGGGACTGGAGCAGTACTGGGCGATTCCCGCCGACGAACCGGACCCGAACGTGGGTGAGTGGCGAGACGTGCCGAGCGAGGCGTTCTTCGACGCGCTCGTCCGCACGTTCGGTGACCTCTCCGAGCGCGCGTTCGCCGAGGACATCGGTCACATCACCGACGCAGTGGACGAGCTCCGGGCGCGGTACGGACTGGCGTCGCTGAAGCTCCTCCCGTTCGTCGACTGGTGTGAGGACGGGCACCCACACAAACCACACCGCTACACGGCGGACACCGTCGCGTACACCTCGACACACGACTCCGAGACGGCGCGTGGAGCGTACGAGTCGCTGTCGACCGACCAGCGCGTCTGTTTCGACGACTACTTCGGAGGGGACGTCACACGCGAGACGGTCCACGAGACGTGCATCGAGGCGGTGTGGGAGTCGGACGCGAGCCTGGCGCTGGCACAGGTACAGGATGTCCTCGGCCTCGGGAACGACGCGCGGTTCAACGTCCCCGGGACGACAGCGGACAACTGGGCGTGGCGCGTCAGGGAGGAGCAGTTGACCGACGCGGCCGCGGACTGGCTGGCCGGCGTGACCAGGGACGCCGACCGTGCGGGCGGGTGAGAACGCACCGGGAGTCGAGGAGGGGCGAACAGCCGGCACACGCTCGCCACACGGTGTCGTGCCGGACAGTCGCGTCCCACCGTGCGCTGGCAGTCAGGGCACGCGGTGAGGTGGGCGCGTCTTCGTACGTGAACCCGCGCCTCACTCCGGAGAGCTCCGGTCGCGACGGGACACTCCCGCCGCGCGAACCCACAACCGTTTTGTCACGTCTGGATAACGAGGAGGGTATGAGCGAACACACCGACGTGGAGGAGACGACGCTGACGCACCGCGTGGTGCTGCTCGGAGTCGCCGAACTGAGCGGGCGTGACGACGTGCCCGCGCACGCGGGCGAAGTCGTGAGCCTCTGTATCGACAACCTCGCAAACGTCGACGGGGACGTCCTCGGGCGACTCTCGGAGGCCGACGTCGCCCGCGCACTCAACGAACTCGAGGACGCCGGCCTCGTCGAACGCGCCGACGTCGGCGACACCTCCGCGGTGGGGAAGGGTCGTCCGGCGTACGTCCTCCCGATGGGAGCAGACGCGCTGTGTGACGCGTTCGACGACGACGACCGGTTGGCGGCACTCGTCGACCACGTCGAAGCAGTCTGCGAATAGAGGGCAGCGCGGCCGGGACGGTGGCCGTCGGTGGCACGTTCTATCGACGCCCCAGGAGGGTCAGGGACACGGCTCCGGCGTAGACGCCGATGGCGACGACGACGATGGTGCCCCCGGTGGCGACGCCGTACGCG
>NZ_JBEPXO010000042.1:0-33239 GCF_041641895.1 Salinigranum sp.
GTTCCGACTCATCATGGTCGTCGCCATGACGAACGTCGGCAGCATCGTCGCTAGCCTCCTGTTCGTCGCGTACGTCCTGCCGCTGTTCGCCGCCGACCTGGGTGGCGTCGACGCCGTCACCCGACTGATGCTCGACGGCGCGGCGAACAGCGCCGACGCTATCTGGAGGGCCGTCTCGTGAGCGTGGGAGAGGCGCTCACCTTCTCGGACCGCGAACTCCGTGACCTCGCGCTCGCGTGGGTCGCGCTCGGTGTCGCCTTCGCCGTCTTCTTCGCCGGCGGTGGCGGCGGCCTCGTGGCGCTGCTCTCGCGTGGCGGGTTCGTCGTGGCCGTCGTCGTGAGCCTCCTCACCGCGGGCCTCGGCTTCCTCGTCCACGAACTCGCGCACAAGGTTGTCGCCGTCCGCTTCGGTCAGGTGGCCGAGTTCCGCGCCGACTACGGCATGCTCTTCCTCGCCGTCGTGAGCGCGCTGGCGGGCTTCATCTTCGCCGCCCCCGGCGCCGTCTACCACCGCGGCGTCCTCTCGGACCGCGAACACGGCCTCATCGCGCTGGCCGGCCCCGCGGTGAACCTCGTGCTCGCCGTCGTGTTCGCGCCGCTCCTCGTCGTCGGTTCGCTCGCTGGCGTCGGGTTCCTCGAACTCGTCGGCTCTCGAGGCGTCGCCATCAACCTCTTCCTCGCGGCGTTCAACATGCTGCCGTTCGGCGCGCTCGACGGCCGGACCGTCCTGGACTGGAGCACGGCGGTGTTCGTCGGCGTCTTCGTCCCCAGCGTCGTGGTTACGGTCCTCGTCGTCTTCGTCCTCGGCGTGGGGTTCTGACCCTGGTACGGCGGGGCCGGTGCCGGGCGGGTCAGTTCCCCTGGCGGGTCGACCGCCACCGCCCGACGAGGAGTCCGGAGCCGAGGAGTGCGAGGAGTACGGTTGCGGAGAGCACCGGTCTGTCGGTTGCGAACGCGACGAGGGCTGCGAAGAGCGACTCCTGCCGCCCGTAGTAGACCAGTCCACCGGTGGCCGCGTAGAACCCGACGGTGCCGACGGCGGTGAAGACGCCGAACCGAACCGGGTCCATCCCGGCGAACCCGGCGGGCAGCGAGACGACGGAGCGGAGTACGGGGAGGAACCGACCCCACAGCACCGACCACTGGCCCCACCGCCGGAACCACACTCGCGCCTGCTCGACCCGGCCAGCCGGGACCCGGAGGTGGCGTCTCAGCCAGTCGGAGTCGCCGACGCGGGTCCCTGCGCTCACCGAGAACGGCACGAAGGCACCGAGGGTACCGCCCACGCCGCCAGCGACGACGAACACGACGAGCGAAGCGACGTCGGTGACGAGGAGCACCGCGGCAGCCGGGACGACCACCTCGCTCGGCAGGAACGGGAAGAGCATCGACGTCTCGAGGAAGACGAAGAGACACAGCGCCAGCGGGCCGTACAGACGCACGAACTCCAGGGCTGTCGTCGTCAGGTCGGTCACGAGTGGGTGTCGATGGAGGCACGCTTCCGCGAGCGATAAAACCCCACCGTCGCCGCTCGTCGCCTCGGGTCGGCCCCGCCACACCGTGCTTATATGTCGCCCCCCGACCCAGGGGGAGCCATGACCGGCGACGCCGAAGACCCCAACGACGAAGTCCAGTACCACGTCGAACTCGCCCCCGGCGACATCGCTGGCCCCGTCCTCTTGCCCGGTAACCCCGAGCGTGTCGACGTCATCACCGACCTGTGGGACGACGCCGAGGAGGTGGCGTACCACCGCGAGTACCGCACCGCCACTGGCACGTACGACGGCGCACCCATCACCGTCACCTCGACGGGCATCGGATCCCCCTCGACGGCCATCGCCGTCGAGGAACTCGCACGCGTCGGCGCGGACACGTTCATCCGGGTCGGGTCCTGTGGCGCCATCCAGCCGGGGATGGACATCGGCGACCTGGTCATCACCTCCGGCGCGGTCAGACAGGAGGGGACGAGCCACGAGTACGTCCGTGGCGACTACCCTGCCGTCGCCTCCCACGAGGTGGTGTCGGCGCTCGTCGCCGCCGCGGAGCGACTCGACTACGACTACCACGTCGGGCTGACGATGAGCGCCGACGCCTTCTACGCCGGCCAGGGCCGCGAGGGGTACGAGGGGTTCGTCGCCGCGGGGTCGGAGACGCTCGTCGAGGAACTCCAGGAGGCGAACGTCGCCAACATCGAGATGGAGGCGTCGGCCATCCTGACCCTGGCGAACGTCTACGGTCTCCGGGCGGGGGCGGTCTGTTCCGTCTTCGCCAACCGGGTCACGGGGGAGTTCCAGACGGAGGGCGAGTCGAAGGCCTCGGAGACGGCGAGTCTCGCCGTCTCGCTCCTGGCGCGGATGGAGGCGGTCAAGCGCGAGTCGGGTGTGAGTGAGTGGCACGCTGGACTGTCGATATAACGTCACAGCGGGTCGTTCGTGTGGGATTCGCGCCGTCGTTTCAACATCCCTTTATCGGATGAATCCTCACCCAAACACAATCATGAGCACGCAGGTCGTCGTCCTCGGTTCGGGCTACGCCGGGACGGGCGCGATACAGCGCCTCGAGAAGGAACTCGACGGTGACGCGGACGTCACGTGGGTCTCGGAACACGACTACCACCTCGTCCTCCACGAGGTCCACCGGTGCATCAGCAATCCGAGCGCCGAGTCGAAAGTCGCCATCCCCATCGACGAGGTGAAGTCGCCGTCGACGGAGTTCGTCGAGGGGCGCGTCACCGACATCGACGTCGACGAACGCACCGTCACCCTCGAGGAGGGGACGGAACTCGACTACGACTACCTCCTGGTCGCGCTCGGGAGTACGACCGCGTTCTACGGCATCGAGGGTCTCGAGGAGTACTCGCTCGAACTGAAGGGCCTCGACGACGCCCGCGAGATTCACCAGCAGGTGTCGGAGGCCGCGGCGGCCGCGACGGCCGACGACCCGGCGAGCATCGTCGTCGGCGGGGCCGGTCTCTCCGGCATCCAGACGGCCGGCGAAGTCGCGGAGTACCGCGACGAACACGACGTCCCCCTCGACATCCACCTCGTGGAGGGCCTCGACCAGGTCCTCCCGAACATGGACCCCGAACTCCAGGGAGCACTCCGCCGCCGCCTCGAGGACCGCGGTATCGACATCAAGTGCGGCGAGTTCGTCTCGAAGGTCGACGAGGAGGCCATCTACATCGGTGGCGGCGAGGACGAAGCGCCCGAAGAGCTCCCCTACGACGTCTTCGTCTGGACGGGCGGCATCACTGGCCAGCCCGAGATGACCGACTGCGAAGTCGAGAAGGACGAACGCTCGAACCGCGTCCACGCCGCCCCGGACTTCCAGACGTCGAACGAGCGCGTCTTCGCCCTCGGCGACTCCGCGCTCGTCGAGCAGGGCCCCGACGCCATCGCCCCGCCGACGGCACAGGCCGCCTGGCAGGCCGCCGAGGTGGCCGGTGAGAACCTCGCTCGCGCCGTCCGCGGCCAGCCACTGAAGACGTGGACGCACGACGACAAGGGGACCGTCGTCTCCGTCGGCGAGGACGCCGTCGCCCACGACGTCGACGGCGTGCCAATCAACGTCTTCGGCGGGACGCCCGCCCGCGTGCTGAAGAAGGCCATCGCCGCCCGCTGGATCGCCGACGTGGCCAGCGTCTCCCGCGCCATCGACGCGTGGAGCGACATGTGACGGTCGGCCACGGGCGACCCCTCGCGTTCGCGGCCCGCTCGCGCGTCGCCGACGACTGACCCTCCGAGTTCCCCGGGTTGCTCCTCGTCCGTCCGGTCCGGGGGAAACGTGGTCTTCTCGACACACTCCGACTGGACAGTGCTATCTCTCGGAGACACCGACGTGTCTCACAGGAGTGGCGCGCCGAGAGAGCGAAGGAGACGAGATGTCGAGACTCGGGTCCGACCGCCGTTGCCGACCGTGTCCGTGTCTAGTGCGAGGGTTCGCCGACCGGGGCCTCCATCCCGTCGATTTGCAGGATGAGGATGTTGTTCGTGTCGTCCTTGCCGTCGACGGTTCCGCGGATGACGAGTTTCGACAGCGGCGTGGGGCCGACCCTGATGCTGTCGCCCTCGTGGAAGTCGCGGACGGACCCCTGGACGTGAATCTCCGCGCGGCACAGTTCGGGGTGGTGGACGCTGGAGAGGTCGATTTCGTCGACGTTGACGCTCTCGACTCGTTCGTCGTTGTGGAACAGCGGGACGGCCGCGGGTTCGTCCATCTGGTCGACGTCGAGCGCCTCGTACGCGTTCGCGGTCGGCTTGTAACCACCCTTCGGCCCGGGTACGCCCTCGACCAACTGCAGCGCCTTCAGGCTCTGCATCTGGTTGCGAATCGTCCCCGGGTTCCGGTTCACCTCTTCGGCGATGTCCTCGCCTTTCACTGCGCTCTCCGACTCCCGGTAGAGGTTGATGAGTGCAGTCAGAATGGTCTTCTGACTCGACGTAAGCTCGATTGATGACATGCATCATAATTCGAGGGAGGGCTGCTTAAATGCAATGGATAGACTACCACAGAGACCGCCCAAATACGTTACTGTGGCCTTTTTTCACAAACAGCGTCGGTGGTTCCATCCCGGGCCCCTGGGCGCTTCCGGGGACCGTAACGGCTTTCTCGCCGGTTCCTCACGGTTCGTGCATGCCACGTCGCGTTCGAATCCTCGGTGCGCCGACCGACTATGGGGCGAACCGCCGCGGAGTCGACATGGGGCCGTCCGCCATCAGGTACGCCGACCTCGCGTCGGAACTCGAGGGAGCGGGCGTCACCCCCCGCGACGAGGGTGACCTTCACGTCCCCCGGATGGAAGAGCGCGACCCCGACACCGAGGAGCCACCCGCGGGCACGGCCCGCTTCCTCCGCGAGACGCGAGAGGTGTGTACGGCCCTCGCCGACCGCGTCGCAGAGAGTATCGACGCGGGGGCGACGCCGCTCGCTCTCGGTGGGGACCACTCCATCGCCATCGGCTCGCTCGTCGGGTCGGCGCGTAGCGCGCGCATCGGCGCCATCTGGTTCGACGCCCACGGCGACATGAACACCCCGACGACGTCGCCGAGCGGGAACGTTCACGGGATGCCGCTGGCGGCAGCCCTCGGCGTGGGCGACTTCTCCGAGCGGACGTACGACTGGGCGAACGCGCTCGGCCTCGACGCCTCGAACGTCGCCCTCGTCGGCCTCCGGTCGCTGGACGACGACGAGCGCGACGCCATCCACGACTCGGCGGTGCAGGCGTTCACGATGTCAGACATCGACGAACGCGGCATCGCGAGCGTCGTCGACGACGCACTCGCCGTCGCGACCGACGGCACCGACGGCGTCCACGTCTCGCTCGACCTCGACTGGCTCGACCCGACGGTCGCTCCGGGCGTCGGGACGCCCGTCCGCGGTGGCGTCACCTACCGCGAGGCGCACCACGCGATGGAGGCCGTCGCCGGGAGCGACGCGTTGCGCTCGATGGAACTCGTCGAGGTCAACCCCGTCCTCGACGAACAGAACGAGACTGCGGCGCTGGCAGTCGAACTCGCGGCGAGCGCCTTCGGCAAACGGATCCTGTAGCGAGGGTCGAACCCGCTCCCGTTACGAAGTTCGAATCCACCGCTCGGGCCACGGTTGCACCTCCGTGCCGTCCTCTTTTCCCGCCACTCGGTGTAACGGAGGTGTGCGCCTCATCCACCTGTTCGTCCCCGACGAGCAGAACGACGCCGTCTTCGACACCCTCGACGAGATGGGTGTCGACTACGCGACGAGCGGGTCGAGCGAGTCACAGGCCGACCGCACGCTCGTCCAGTTCCCGCTGCCGACGAACGCCGTCGAACCGGTCGTCGCGGCGCTCAGAGACGCGGGCGTCGACACCGACTCCTACACCGTCATCGACACGGCCGAGACGGCGATGACGCCCGGTCTCGAAACGCTTCAGGAGGAGTACTCGCAGGACTACACTCCGCTCGCCCCGTACTCGCTCCGGTCGAAGGCACTCGACATGAGCCACGACACTCTCTCGTACGTCGTGCTCGTCCTCCTGAGTGCCGTCATCGCGGCGGCGGGACTCCTCGTCGACTCGCCCGCAATCGTCGTCGGATCGATGGTCATCGCCCCGCTCGTCGGTCCGATGCTCACTGCCGGTGTCGGGACCGCCACCGGCGACAGAGAGATGATCGCCGCGAGCCTCCGACAGCAGGCCGTCGGTATCACCGTCGGAATCGCGGGCGCCGCCGTCGTTGCCCTCTCGTTCCGCGCGCTGGGTATCGTCGCTGGCTCACTCGACCCCACCTCGCTCGAACTCGTCACGCTCCGCATGGCCCCGGGGGTCGTCGCCCTGCTCGTCGGCGTGGCCGGCGGGGCCGCCGCCGCCATCGGGCTCACGACCCACGGGCCGATATCGATCATCGGCGTGATGATCGCAGCGGCGCTCGTTCCCGCGGCCGCCGTCGTGGGAATCGGCATCGCCTGGGGCGCCCCCGTCCTCACGGTCGGCGCGCTGCTGCTCCTCCTCTCGACACTCGTCGTGGTCAACGCGAGTATCGTGGTGACGCTCTTCTTCGTCGGCTACCGCTCCGACGCGTACTTCGTCGAACGGTCCCCGGCCTGGAATCTCAGGACCGTCGCCACCGCAGCGCTAGTCGTCGCGCTCCTCGTCGCCTCGGTCGGCGCGAGCGCCGCACAACTACAGTACGAACGCGACGTGAACGACGGCGTCGAGGCGGTTCTCGAGAGACCGACGTACGACGAGGTATCGCTCGCCGGCGTCTCGACACCGTACGCCAACCCACTGCTGTTCGACCGACCGACCGAGGTCACCGTCACTATCGAGCGACCGGCTGGCCGGTCGTATCCGGCGCTACCCGACGCCCTCGAGACGAGAGTCGAAGCCCGAACCGGGTCGCCGGTCACGCTCCGCGTCGAGCACGTCACCTACACCACTCCGGCCCGTACGACCGACTCCGTCGCCATCGACCTCAGCGCAGACACCGAACGGTCGCGGCCGACACCGGGCTAGTGATCCGTCGTGGAGACGAGGTGGAGTCGCTCGCGGTCGGTGGCGCCCGACCCGTTCGTCTCGTCTCACTCACCGTCGGTCGCCGGGTCGAACACGCGGACCACGTCGGACGTGACGACCACCGGGTGGTCCCAGAGGACCATCGAGGCCCGGATGCGCCCGTCTGCGGTCCGCAGGAGTTCGTCGAGTGCGTCGGGGTCGACGACGTCCGCGAGTAGCTCTTCGGTCCCGAACAGGTCGACGTCGAGTTCGGCGAACGCGTGTAGTATCGACTTGGAGGGCTGCTCGTCGGTGAACGACCGCGTGACGAGGACCGTGTCGTCCTGGCGGACGTGGGCGGTGCCGGTCGTATTCATGGCTACACGTGGTACTCGGGGTGTCGAACGTGTATAAATCATTGAATTTCTTCGTTGGGCGGGATTCCGAGAGTCGTCAGCGGCGGCCCGGGGTCAGTCCGAACCAGCCTCGTCGGCGTCGTCGGCCTCGTCGGCCTCGTCGGCACTCGCCTGTGCCACCGCGGCCGGGACGACAGAGACGGCACCGACGGAGTCGCTCTCTTCGAGGTCCATCACCGTCACGCCCTTCGTGTTCCGGCTGATGACGGAGAGGTCGTCGACGGCCGTCCGGATGATCTGACCGTTCTCGCTCATCACGACGATGTGGTCGCCGTGACCGACCGTCTCGATGGTGCAGACGGGGCCGTTCCGCCCCTCGGTCTTGATGTCGATGAGCCCCTTCCCGTTGCGCGACTGCTTCCGGTAGTCGCCGATGTTCGTCCGTTTGCCGTAGCCGTTCCGGGTGACGGTGAGCGTCCAGTCGTGTCGCTCCTCGTCGACGGCCGCGAGTCCGGCGACGCGGTCACCCTCTCGGAGGTCGATCCCGCCGACGCCGCGGGCGCTTCGGCCCATCGCACGGACCTCCTGCTCGTCGAACCGGATGCTCATACCGCCCTCGGAGGCGACGATGAGGTCGTGTCTGCCGTCGGTGACCTCGACGTCGGCGAGCGCGTCACCCTCTTCCAGCGTGATGGCGCGAATGCCCGTCGAGAGGATGTTCTGGAAGCGGTCGACGTTCGTCCGCTTGACCCTTCCACGCCGGGTGACCATCGTGAGGAACTTCTCGTCGCGGTCGTCGTCTGCACCCTCGTCCGCGCTCACCTCGAGGTCGTCGCAGTTCACGACGGCCTGTATCTCCTCGCCGGGGTCGAGGTCGAGGTAGTTGACGAGTGCGCTCCCTCGCGTGTAGCGGGTCTCGGGCCGCGGGAGCTGGTACGTCTTCAGCTTGTACACCTGCCCGTGGTCGGTGAAGCACAGCAGGTAGTCGTGGGTGTTGGCGACGAAGACGCTCGCCACCCTGTCGCCCTGCTTGAGTTCGCTTCCGATGATTCCCTTCCCGCCGCGTCGCTGCGCGCGGAACCACGACAGCGGCATCTGCTTCACGTAGTCGTCCTCGGTGACGACGACCACCACGTCCTCCTCGGGGACGAGGTCCTCGTGCGTCACCTCGCCGTCGTTCTCGACGAAGTTCGTCCGGCGCTCGTCGGCGTAGTCGTCCTTGATCTCGAGGAGCTCTTCCTCGATGACGCCGAGCAGTTCGGACTCGTCGCCGAGAATCTCTTCGAGGCGCTCGATGGTCGCCTGCACCTCCTCGTACTCCGTCTCGATGGCCGTCGTCTCCATCGACGTCAGCGAGCCGAGCTGCATCGAGACGATGTGGTCGACCTGCGCCTCGGAGAAGTCGTACTCCGCTCGGAGCGCCGCCTTCGCGGCGTCGCGGTCGTCGGCGTCGCGGATGATGTCGACCACCGTGTCGACGTGTTCGAGGGCCGTGAGCCGCCCCTCGAGGATGTGTGCGCGGTCTTCGGCCTCGGCGAGGTCGTACTCGGAGCGCCGGCGGACGACCTCCTTCCGGTGTTCGAGATACTCGACCAGCGTCTGCTTGAGGTCGAGGACGCGCGGCTCGCCGTCGACGAGAGCGAGGTTGATGACGCCGAACGTCGACTCCAGATGCGAGGTGAGCAGGTGGTTCTTCACCAGCTGCGGGTCGGCGTTACGCTTCAGTTCGATGACGACGCGGATGCCGTCGCGGTCGGACTCGTCGCGGATGTCGCGGATGCCCTCCAGAGAGCCGTCGTTGACGTCGTCGGCGATGCGCTTGATGAGCCGCGCCTTGTTCTCCTGGTAGGGGAGCTCGTTGATGACGATGCGCTCGTCGCTCACCTCGAAGTCGGCGCGGACGCGGATGCGACCGCGACCCGTGGTGTACGCCTGGTGGACCGCGTTCTTGCCGACGATGTTCGCCCCCGTCGGGAAGTCCGGGCCCTTGATGGGTCCGTCGGAGCCGTTGCCGCGGCCGTCGCGGGTGTCGACGAGGTCCTCGACGCCGCAGTCGGGGTTCTGGATGAGTTCGACGGTGGCGTCGATGACCTCGCCGAGGTTGTGCGGCGGAATGTTCGTCGACATCCCGACGGCGATGCCCGACGAGCCGTTGACGAGCAGGTTCGGGAACGCCGCCGGCAGGACGGTCGGCTCCTGCTTTCGGTCGTCGTAGTTCGACTGGAAGTCGACGGTGTCCTTCTCGATGTCCGCCAGGAGTTCCTCCGCGATGGAAGCCATCCGTGCCTCCGTGTACCGCATCGCGGCTGCGGGGTCGCCGTCGACGGAGCCGAAGTTCCCCTGTCCGTCGACGAGCGGGTAGCGCATGGAGAACTCCTGTGCCATCCGGGTGAGGGTGTCGTAGATGGCCGAGTCGCCGTGCGGGTGGTAGTCACCCATCGTCTCACCCACGATGGAGGAGGACTTCCGGTGCGAGGAGCCCGAGGTGACGCCCGCCTGGTGCATCGCGTAGAGGATGCGCCGGTGGACGGGCTTGAGGCCGTCCCGGACGTCGGGGAGCGCCCGCCCCGCGATGACGGACATGGCGTAGTCGATGTACGACTGCTCCATCTCCTGTTCGATGCGGGCGTTCTCGACCTGTGCGGCGATGGGGCTGTCGGGGTTCGGGTCGGAGCTCATCTCAGATGTCCACCCACTCGGCGTCGGTCGCGTGTTCTTTGATGAACTGCTTGCGCGGTTCGACCGCGTCGCCCATCAGGACGTTGAACATCCTGTCGGCGGCGGCGGCGTCGTCGACGGTGATCTGTTTCAGCACCCGGTTCTCGGGGTTCATCGTCGTCTCCCAGAGCTGGTCGGGGTTCATCTCGCCGAGGCCCTTGAACCGCTGGACCTGCGTCGGGTTCCCGTTGCACTGCTCTTCGACGATGCGGTCACGTTCGGCCTCCGTCATCGCGTCGTACGTCTCGCCCCGGTAGCGGACGCGGTACAGCGGCGGCTTGGCCGCGTAGACGTAGCCCGCCTCGATGAGCGGCCGCATGTACCGGTACAGCAGCGTCAACAGGAGAGTCCGGATGTGCGCGCCGTCGACGTCGGCGTCGGTCATGATGATGACGCGGTGGTACCGGACGTCCTCGACGCTGAAATCTTCCCCGACGCCGGCCCCGATGGCCGTGATGAGCGAGCGTATCTCCTCGTTCTCGAGGATGCGGTCGAGGCGGTGTTTCTCGACGTTGAGTATCTTCCCGCGCAGCGGGAGGATGGCCTGGAAGGAGCGGTCTCGTCCCTGTTTCGCGCTCCCGCCGGCGGAGTCACCCTCCACGATGAACAGTTCGGACTCGCTGGGGTCGCGGTTCTGACAGTCGGCCAGCTTGCCGGGGAGCGCCGTGGATTCGAGCGCCGACTTCCGACGGGTCAGCTCCTTCGCCTTCTTCGCCGCCATCCGGGCCTTCGCGGCCTCGACGGCTTTCATCACGACCGACTGAGCGACGTCCGGATGCTCCTCGAAGTAGGTGCCGAGTTTGTCGTTCGTGACCGTCTCGGTGATCCCTCTCACTTCGGAGTTCCCGAGCTTCGTCTTGGTCTGTCCCTCGAACTGCGGGTCGGGATGCTTGACCGAGAGGACCGCCGTGAGTCCCTCGCGGACGTCCTCGCCCTTGAGCGTGGAGTCGAGGTCCGAGAGCATGTCGTGGCGCTCCGCGTAGTCGTTGACCGTGCGTGTCAGCGCCGTCTTGAACCCCGTCAGGTGGGTGCCGCCCTCCCTGGTGTTGATGTTGTTGGCGAACGCGTGGATAGAGGGCTGTACCTCGTCCGTCGCCTGGATGGCGACTTCGACGTGGATGCCGTCCTGTTCGTCCTCGTAGTAGATGACGTCGTCGTGGAGCGTCGTCTTCGTCTCGTTGATGTATCTGACGAACGCCTTGATACCGCCCTCGTACTCGAAGGCGTCGGACTCGCCCGACGTCTCGTCCTCGATGGAGATGCGGACGCCGGAGTTGAGGAAGGCGAGTTCGCGGAGCCGGTTGGCGATGGTGTCGTAGTCGAACTCGGTCGATTCGAAGATCTCTCCGTCGGGCCAGAAACGGACCGTCGTGCCCGTCCCCTCGTCCGGGTCGAGGTCGCGGACGCGCTGGAAGGCCCCCTCTTCGGGGACGCCGTGGTCGAAGCGGTGTTTCCACACGGCCCCGTCGCGACGCACCTCCACTTCGAGCCACTTCGAGAGGGCGTTGACGACGGAGACGCCGACGCCGTGCAGGCCGCCGGAGACGGAGTACGAGTCCTTGTTGAACTTCCCGCCCGCGTGGAGGACGGTCATCACCACTTCCACCGCCGGTCGGTCGTACTTCTTGTGTGTGTCGACCGGGATTCCCCGGCCGTTGTCCGTGACGCTCACCGACCCGTCCTCGTGGAGGGTGACGTCGATGTCGTCACAGTAGCCCGCGAGTGCCTCGTCGATGGCGTTGTCGACGACCTCGTAGACCAGATGGTGGAGCCCCCTCGGTCCGGTCGAACCGATGAACATCCCCGGTCGTTGCCGGACCGGTTCCAGATCCTCGAGAGCCTGGATCTGGTCGGCTCCGTATTCGGTTTCGCCTGACATAGAATCTGAATATTTCTACGAGTCGGTCTCGCTTAAACCCTCGCACGCGCGCGTGCGACTATCTGAAGTAGAGTTCGCAAGAACGAAACTGATAGCCGTGAAGGGACAAGATATCTTGGTGCCCGCTCGTTCGTGCGGACTCGGCGGAGGGGAATTACTGTTTCGCTCCGCGCGTCCGTGCCGCCGGAGGAGTCGTCCGGCCGGTGACTCGGGAGACGGTACCAAGCGACACGGAACTGGAACTGACACCGCCACGAACGGCCATCGACGGCGTGATGCCTCCGATTTCACTTTCACCGTACCAGCGGAGAGTTCTTAACCGTCGGTACGGAAGGGGTTGACAGACGATGACCTCGATACAGTCGACACTCGGCGAGGGAGACGAGGGTATCGCCGAGGAGTTGGCCAAGGGCCAGCGTGAAATCTCCATCGCCGAGTTCTTCGAGAAGAACAAACACATGCTCGGGTTCGACTCGGGCGCTCGGGGGCTTGTCACCGCCGTCAAGGAGGCGGTCGACAACGCCCTTGACGCGACCGAGGAGGCCGGCATCCTCCCCGACATCTACGTCGAGATTCGGGAGGTCGACGACTACCTCAGGGTGGTCGTCGAGGACAACGGTCCCGGCATCACGAAGGAGCAGGTGCCGAAGGTCTTCGGGAAACTCCTCTACGGCTCTCGCTTTCACGCCCGCGAACAGTCACGCGGGCAGCAGGGTATCGGCATCTCCGCGGCGGTCCTGTACTCGCAGTTGACCTCGGGCAAGCCGGCGAAGATTACCAGCCGAACGCAGGGGAAACCGGAGGCACAGTACTTCGAACTCATCATCGACACGGACACCAACGAGCCCGAGATAAAGGAGTCACGCGAGACGTCGTGGGACCGCTCGCACGGGACGCGCATCGAACTGGAGATGGAGGCGAACATGCGCGCCCGCACACAGCTACACGACTACATCCGCCACACGGCCGTCGTCAACCCCCACGCGCGGGTCGAACTCCGCGAACCCGGCCTCGACGAGCCGATGAAGTTCGAGCGGGCGACGGACCAGTTGCCCGAACCGACAGAGGAGATTCGCCCGCACCCCCACGGGGTCGAACTCGGCACGCTGCGGAAGATGCTCGCGGCGACGGAGTCGTACTCCGTCTCGGGCTTCCTCCAGGAGGAGTTCACGCGGGTCGGCAAGAAGACCGCCGACAAGGTCATCGACAACTTCCGCGACCGGCACTTCGGACGCGAATTGGCGTGGAGCCCACCGGGAACACACGAGCGCGTCGACCTCGCGGACGTCGTCGAGGCGGCCGTCGCGAACAAGGGCGCCTCGGCGACAGCCGACTTCGCCGAGCGAATCGCCGACGTCCTCTCGAACCGCGAACGCGTGGCCCACCACGAGGTGCGTGCGGTCGTCGACACCTGCGCCGACGAGGTCGAGTCCGAGACCGGGACCCGGTTCGGCTCCACAGTGCGGGAGAACACGGTCGAGGCTATCTGGGGAGCCGTGACGGGACGCGACCGGGACGGAGACGCGGACACGGACGCGGACGCCGACGAGGGCCGGGAGCGACTGACCGCCGACCTCTACGCCGTCGTCGACGAGGCGACCTCCACCCGGAAGGACGACGCGACCAAGCAGGGAATGGCAGAGCGACTCGCCCGGAACGCGTCCGGACTCGACGACGGCCGCCACCGGCTCACCCACCGGGCGCTCGTCGACCTCGTCGACGGCGCCGCGGACGACACCGTCGAGTACGACGAGGCGACGTTCGGGGAGACGGCCCGGGCGAACGTGGTGGAGGCGCTCTGGTCGCACGCTCGGACCGTCCCCGACGACCCCCCGAAGGTGAAAACAATCGTCGACGACCGCGACTGCGCGCGGGCCCTCCTGGACGCGATGCGGGAGACGGACATCCTCGCACCGCCGACGACGTGTCTGTCGCCCATCTCCGCGGACCTCATCGAGGCTGGTCTCCGCGAGGTGTTCGACGCCGACTTCTACGCGGCCGCGACGCGCGACGCCGAAGTTCACGCCGGCGACCCGTTCGTCGTCGAGGCGGGCATCGCCTACGGTGGCGAACTCGCCGCGGAGGGCTCCGTCGACCTCCTGCGGTTCGCCAACCGCGTCCCCCTCGTCTACCAGCAGGGCGCCTGCGCCGTCACGGGCGTCGTCAAGGACATCGGCTGGCGTAACTACGGACTCGACCAGCCCGGCGGCTCGGGCATCCCGAACGGTCCTGCCGTCATCGCGGTCCACGTCGCCTCGACGAACGTCCCCTTCACCAGCGAGTCGAAGGACGCCGTCGCCAACGTCCCGGCCATCGAGGACGAGGTGGAACTGGCGATTCGGGAGGCCGCCCGCGAACTCAAATCGTACCTCAACCGCCGCCGGTCGATGCAGAAGCGGCGGAAGAAGCAGGAGGTCCTGGGCAAGATTCTCCCGGAGATGGCCGACAAACTCTCCGAGGTGACGGGTCGGGACCGTCCGAACATCGACGGCGCGCTCGCCCGCATCATGAACAACGTCAGCGTCGAACGCGTGGTCGACGGCGACACCGTGACGCTGGTCGTCGAGAACCACTCTGGACGGGCCGAACAGCCCGAGATAACCGACATCCTCGGCGCCGAGCCGGGAGACGTGAACGGCGACGCGCAGGTGGTCGACCTCGACGGCGAGTGGTTCGTGAAGTGGTCCCCGTCGGTCCCGGCGGGCGAGACAGCCGAGTTGAGCTACACGCTCCCCGGAGACACCGACTTCGACATCGCCGTCGACGGCGTCGAGGCCGAGAAACTCACCATCAACACCTGAACCATGTCGCAGACGAAACTCAAAGACGACCTGGCGCGCGAGCGCCTCATCGACCTCGCAGCGGAGTTCTACGACCAGTTCGAGAGCGGAGAGGTCCCCGAGATGACCCTCCCGACGCGGACGAAGAGCAACATCGAGTACGACGAGGAGTCGAAGGTGTGGAAGTACGGCGACCGCACCTCGACGCGTTCCGCCAACTCGGTCCGCGGTGCCCGGAAGCTCCTCAAGGCCGCGTACACCATCGAGTTCCTCGCCCGCCAACTGGAGGAGGGCCGCTCGTCGACCCTGCGTGAACTGTACTACCTCTCGGAGTCGTGGGACTCCGAGGAGGCGCACTTCTCCGACCAGGACGAGTCCAACCAGCTGGTCGAGGACCTCGAAATCGTCTCACACGTCACCCGAGAGGACTTCCACATGCGGCCCGAGGAGTCCGGCGCGACGCTGATGGGCCCGCTGAAACTGCGCGAACAGACCCGCCGCGGCGAGCGCGAGATTCACTGCCAGGAGGACGTCGGCGAGGGCGGCTACCAGATTCCGAACAACCCCGACACCATCGAGTTCTTGGAGCACGACATCGACTTCGTCCTCTGCGTCGAGACCGGTGGCATGCGGGACAGGCTGGTCGAGAACGGCTTCGACGAGGCGTACAACGTCCTCGTCGTCCACCTCAAGGGCCAGCCCGCCCGGGCGACCCGACGCATCACGAAGCGCCTCCACGACGAACTGAGCGTCCCAGTCGTGGTCTTCACCGACGGCGACCCCTGGAGCTACCGCATCTTCGGCTCCGTCGCCTACGGCTCCATCAAGTCCGCACACCTTTCGGAGTATCTCGCCACGCCGGAGGCGGAGTTCGTCGGCATCCAGCCGCAGGACATCGTCGACTACGACCTTCCCACCGACCCCCTCTCCGACTCGGACGTCAACGCCCTCCAGTCCGAACTGGAGGACCCCCGATTCATGACTGACTACTGGGAGGAACAGATCGAACTCCAGCTCGACATCGGCAAGAAGGCCGAACAGCAGGCGCTCGCCTCCCGGGGACTCGACTTCGTCACCGACACCTACCTCCCCGAGCGTCTCGACGCGATGGGCGTCATCTGAACGCCGCTCGTTTCGCGGCTCTCACGCCGACTGCCACGCTCTTCTCGACTCACAGACAGCTTCATCGTCTCGGAACGCCTCTCTCTACTATGTCACGTGGTACCGAGACACTCAGCACAGACCCGGGTCGAATCAAGGCGCTCCCGGACGTCGCCGAACAGTTACTCCGCGTGTACTGGTGGCTCCGCAAGACCGCCTTCACCACCGAGAAGAGCGAGAACCCCTACCTCGTGGTCGAGATGACCAAGAGAGAAGCAGAGGAGTTCTTCGGGCGGCACCACTTCGAGCCGGGGTGGGAGATGTCGTACAGCTTCCGCGGCGAGATTCTGAACCTCCGTCGCGTCGAGTGGGCACACGTCCCGGAGTTCCCCGACCTGCCCTGGTGGCAGGTCCACATCCGCGGCTACCGCCACGACGACCCGCCGGGACTCGAACTGACCGCCCACTTCGAGGCCGAACCCGCCGAACACCCGAAGGAGCACCTCGACCACCTCGGTATCGACGTGCCCCGGGGCAACGCGGTGATGCAGCATATCCTCGACGAGGCTGGCGTCGAGTACACTACCTCCCCGGACTGGTCGGAGTCGCCGCCCGACGAGGTGTCGTGGACCGAGGAGTCGGCCGTCGACCCCGACGCCGACACCGTCGCGGAGGGCGTCGACGTCGAGGTGGGGTGAGTCAGCGCTCGTCCAGCACGACCGGGACGCCGCGCTTCGCCACGTCGCTCGCGAACGCGCCGGAGTCGGCTTCGAGGAAGTCGCGCGTGTTGTAGTGGACCGGGAGGACCAGGTCCGGGTCGAGTGACTCGGCGAGGTCGGCGGCGTCGTGGCGGTCCATACAGACCGACCCAGAGATGTTGGCCAGGAAGAGCGACACCTCCAGTCGCGAGAACGCGCCGTGAGCGTCGGAGTCGCCGGGCCAGAACACGGTGGTGCCGTCGAGCGAAAGGAGGTAGCCACAGCCCTCCCCGCGCGGATGGAGGACGGAGCCGTCCGCCCGGGTGTACGGGCCGTCCGGGTCGTTGTACGCCGCGACGGTCCAGACGTCGACGTCCCCGTCGGAGACCACCTGGTGGTCGTCGTCGGTCACGCGGACGACGTCGTACGGGAGGTCCTCGGGGTCGACGACGTCGCGGTCGGTCGCGTTGGCGCTGACCGCCTCGTGGACGAGCACCGTCGCGTCCTCGCCCGCGACCCGTTCGACGCCGTCGGAGTCGTAGTGGTGACCGTGGGTGACACAGACGAGGTCGGCGTCCCGGGCGTGGTAGGCCGTGGGCGCCGGGTGGGCCGCCTCGGCGCCGGGGGAGTCGCCCGTCCACTCGCCGGTGAGGACGCCGTACCGTCCGGGGTCGAGGTAGGCGACGAAGCCGCCGGGCGTCTCGATGCGAACCGTCGCGTAGCCGAGCCAGTCGACCGAGAGGCCGTCGTGGCGAATCGTCATGTGTCGGCGGAGGACGGCGAGCGTCTTAATGGACTGGATTCCAGCGGCAGCCGGCGGGGCGTCGCCGTGCGGGCGCGAGCGAGGGGACCGGCCGTCACTCCTCGAAGGCCAGCGTCTTCACCACGACGGGAACCGTGTCGTCGTCCGTGATGGGTTCGCCGACGTCGACGTAGGTGCCCCGCTCGACGGACAGTTCGTCGAGCACGACCACGGGTCGGGGGGGCGTCAGTGCCCGTCGAATCGACTGTGCGAGCGCCTTCCCACAGTTCTGAGCGAGCAGGAGCAGGATCGGACCCGCCTCCGACGTGTCGTCGTACGCAGTGACGACCGCCGCCGCGAGGGCTTCGATCCGGTCGTAGGTCAGCGCCCCCACGTCCTCGAACGCGAGGAAAAACCACCCGTCCTCCGACGGCGCCGGGTCGGCAGCCTCCCCGTAGAGACCCACCCCCTGCTCGACGTGGTCGCGTATCCGCGCGGCGAGAGCCCCGTCCTCCTGGTGCGGACTCGCTCCGCCCGTTCGACGCGTCGCCCCGTCCCCGGCCGGGAGTGGTGGGACAGAGACGACGGGGACGTTCCGGAGTGGGAGCACCCCCGCGTCGAGGCCGACCGTCCGCCCGCTGAGGCGTGTGGTCGCGGTCCCCGCCCCGATCACCGTCGCCCGGATGTCTTCGGCGGGGTCGAGGCGCGGCCAGTCGCCGAGGCGGTCGTGGTCACGGATGGCTCCCGCGAGCGCGACGCCGAGGTCACCGTAGGCGTCACGGTCGGCGTCGGCAGGGTTCGAGACGAGCGACCCGACGCCGCCGGTGAACGCCACCGCGTCGAGGTCGACCCGTTCGTCAGGGAGTTCGCCGATGGCCAGGTCGTCGAGCGGGGCGGGATACGGGGGGCCCGCGAGCAGGTCCGCGAGACAGTCGGCCATCGCGTCCACGAGGCGGTCAAGGTCGTTCGCGGACCGGTCGTCACCGACTGCGAGCGCCACGTCGAGGTGGTCGAGCAGCGGCCGAATCGTCTCGGTGACCGCTCGTACGGTTCCGTCGTCGAACTCCACGAGGCGGCCACCGATCCGACAGCACCGCGTCTCCCGGACGGCGTCGCCGTCGAAGACCGCGACGTTGGTCGTGCCGCCACCGACATCGACGTTGGCGACGGTCGCGTTCTCGCGGCTGGCGTAGGCTGCCGCGCCCGACCCCCGCCCGGCGAGAACCGCCTCCAGGTGTGCGCCCGCCGTCTCGACGACGAAATCGCCCAGTTCGAGCGCCAGTTCGCTGACCAGTGCGGCGGCGTTGGCCCGTCGCGCAGTCTCGCCCGTGACGATCACTGCCCCGGTATCGATGTCCGTTCGGGAGACGCCGGCGCGTTCCAGTTCCCGCTCGACGATGGCCGCCACGCCGCCGGCGTCTATCGTCTCCGCGTCGAGCAACGGCGTCTCGTGAATCTCACCCCGGTAGAGTATCTCCCGGTCGGTGATCTCCAGTTTGCCGGCACCGCCGGGACTGGTCGAGGCGACGTGGAGGCGACTCAGGACCACCTGCGTCGTCGTGGTCCCGACGTCGATTCCGACGCTCGTCAGCGGACCCTCGCTCATGGGTTCGGTACTAGCGCTCCGGGAGGTAAGCGTTCGGTGTCCGGAGCCGCGACGCCGGCACCGACGGGGGTCGTTCGCCAGTCGTCGCCGACGCCGCCGACGCCACCGTCGCCACTGACCTCGACGCCTGCCCCGACGACCTCCGGTCGCTCGGCTCACGCCACGGACCGCTCGACCGAGACGGACGACGTCGTCGGGAGTTAGCCCTTCTGGAACTCCCGGTCGTCCTCGGTGAGGTCCAGTCCGCTGGCCTCCTGTTCGACCATCTCCGCCAGCAGGTCGGCGATTTTCGCGCCGGCCTCGACCGGCGGGAGCCCCCCGGCGTGGATGTTCGAGATGACCGACTTCTTCGCCGTGGGCGCACCGCGTTCGGGGGCGTACACCATGTACGCGCTGAGGCTCTCGGCGGTCCGCAGGCCGGGCCGCTCGCCGATCAGGTTGACACAGCAGTCGGCGTCCAACTCCTCGCCGATGGCGTCCATCACGTCGACGCGACCGAACTCGACGAACACGGGCGTCCCCGCCGACAGCCCCCGCTCGTCGAGTTCGTCCAAGAGTGCCGGCAACAGGTCGGGGACGTTCGCTTCCACCGCGGTCGAACTCAGTCCGTCGCTGACGATTACCTGTATCTGCGGGTGCTGCTGGCCGTGCTCGCGGAGGTACTCGGCGGTCTCCTCGGATATCTCCGCGCCGAGGTCCGGGCGAGCGAGGTACTGGTCTTTGTCCTCGACGAGCGTCCGGACCTTCAGGAGACCGAGCTCTTCGACGACGGCGTCGTCGACAGTCGTCAGGACTGCGTCGCGGGCGCGGCCGTGGTCCGCCTGGAACGTGAGCATCGTCTCCGTTCGCGGGCGGGGGCCGGCTCTCCTGACGCCGAGCCGGGACGGGTTGCGCGAGACGATGCGTTCGAGTTCGCTCTCGTCCTCGGGGTCGGTTCGCGCTGTGAGGGTGTCGTCGTCCGGAGTCATGGTCTGGGGTCCGTGAAGATAGTCGGGTCGCCCGCACGGTCGGTCAGCGTGCCGTCGCGCCAGATGTCCATCTCCTCGAGCCACGCACGGAACTCGGGTGCGGGGCCGAGGTCGAAAATCTCCCACAGCGCGGCGGCGTCGTGGTAGCTGTTGGACTGGTAGTTCAGCATGACGTCGTCGCCCATCGGGACCGTGATGAAGTAGTTCGCGCCCGCGGCGCTCAGCAGGACGGCGAGGTTCTCGATGTCGTTCTGGTCGGCGTCGATGTGGTTGGTGTAGCAGGCGTCGATGCCCATCGAGATGCCGTGGAGCTGTCCCATGAACACGTCTTCGAGTCCGGCACGGATCACCTGGCGGCCGTCGTAGAGGTACTCCGGACCGATGAAGCCGACGACGGTGTTGACGATGAACGGGTCGTACCGCTTCGCGAGGCCGTAACACCGCGCCTCCAGCGTGAGCTGGTCAACGCCCTCGTGTGCGGCGCCGGAGAGCTCTGCGCCCTGTCCGGTCTCGAAGTACATCACGTTCGGTCCGCTGGACGTACAGCGGCGCTGTGCGAGGTCGTGGGCCTCGTCGAGCAGTTCCACGTCGATGCCGAACTCGTCGTTCCCGGCCTCGGTGCCCGCGAGGCTCTGGAAGACCAGGTCCGCGGGCGCACCCTCGCGGATGGCGTCCATCTGCGTCGTGACGTGTGCGAGACAGCAGTTCTGGGTCGGGATGTCCCACGTCTCGATGAACTCGTGTGTCCCCTCGAGGATTCGCGTCGTCGTGCCCACGCTGTCCTCGACGGGGTTGATGCCGATCACCGCGTCGCCGACGCCGTACGACAGCCCTTCCCGCGTCGAGTCGAGGATCCGTTCGACGTCGTCGGCCGGGTCGTTCGGTTGCAGCCTGAACGACAGCGTCCCTCCGGTGCCGATGGTGTTGTTACAGCGTGCGGTCACCTCTACCTTCGAGGTCACCAGCACGAGGTCCATGTTCGACATGACCTTCGTGACCGCTGCGATCATCTCGCTCGTGAGTCCGGGTCTGATCGCGCGTATCTCCCGGTCGGTCGTCGACGAGTCGACGAGGAACTCGCGCAGGTCCGCGACCGTCCAGTCCCGGATACGCTCGTAAATCGGTTCTCGGACCGCGTCTTGGATCACCCGCGTCACCTCGTCTTGCTCGTAAGGCACGACCGGGTTCTCGCGCAGGGTCTCGAGCGTGGTCCTGCTCAGGGCGCGCTTTGCGGCGACGCGCTCGGCGGCTGACTCCGCGCCGAGGTTCGCGAGTTCGTCGCCCGTCTTCGGCTCGTTCGCCTTCGCCAGCAGGCTTCGGACCGAGTCGAAGCTGTAGTCGCCGGCGGAGAACGCGTTCGACGTTGCCATCGTATTATCCTGTCAACATGTGCCACTACGTAATAGCTCCTGTTAGTTAACCAAATTTAGTTTACTGTATTAAAGCTCACTTGTATTAATGGGGGGCGTCTGGCGTCGACGGCAGAACGAACCGCGGAGCGAGTCCTCCCGCGAGATGCGGCGCGTTCAAGAGGCCCGAGGAGAAATCGGGCAGGTATGACCGCCGACCTCGCCGAGCGTGTCAGGGACGTCCTCGACGTCGACGCCGAGTCGTTCGAGGCGCAGGCGCGGGCCGACGCCGAGGTAGTGAAAGAGGGCCTCCGGGACGGCGTGTTCGACAACCACCAGGCCATCGTCGGCCTGGAGTACGAGTTCTACGCCGTCGCCGACGGCCGGTGGCGCGCCGACGACGAAGTGCACGCGCTCACGCGGGTCCCCCGTCGCCTCCTCGAACTCATCGGGTTCGAGAAGGAACTGGGCCTGCACAACGCCGAGATGACCACCTCGCCGCAACCGCTGTCGGCGTACGGACTGCGGGCACAGGAGTCGGAGGTGAAGGCGCGCCTCTCTGCCGCACTCGACTGTGCCCGGTCCGAGGGGATGCGTCTCGTGAGCGACGCGCTCTGGACCATCCCTCCCGCGGGCGAGACGGCACGCGGCTATCTCAGCGACGCCGTGGACGTCGGCGGGATTCGACTAGCGACCAACATGAGCGACGCCGTCCGCTACCACGCGATGGCGAACGGGCCGAACGCCCCCGACGCGATGGGCGTCGACGCCCCACACGTCTCCTTCGAGGCACCGACGGTGATGCCCGAGAGCCTCATCACGTCCATCCAGCCGCACTACCAGGTGGCCCACGCCGCCGACCTCCCCACCTACTTCGGGTACGCGCTGCGGGTGGCCGGTCCGCTCCTCGCACTCGGCGTCAACGCCCCCTTCTTCCCACCCGACCTCTACGACGAGGGAGTGAGCGCCGAGGAGATTCTCGCCGACGGCTGGGACGAGGGACGGATCACGGTGTTCGAGTCGGTTCTCAACACGGCGGACTCCGAAAAGGTCCGCTTCCCCCACGACGTCGGCACCGTCGAGGAGGCCGTCGACCGCGTCGCGAGCGACCCGAGCGTCGTCCCGATGTCCGTCTCCGGCGGTGACCGCTACGACGACCGCTTCGCCACACTCCGGCGGAAACACGGTACCTACTGGCGGTGGGTCAGACCGGTGTTCGACGGACCCACTCGGTCGGGAGCGAACGCCCGCATCGAGTTCCGACCCATCAGCGCTCAGCCCACGGTCCGGGACTCCATCGCGTTCCAGGCGGCGTTCGCCGGCCTGATGGAGAGTCTCCCGCGGCGCGCACACCCCGTCGAGAACCTCTCGTGGGAGACGGCGAAGGAGAACTTCTACGCCGCCGCCCGCGAGGGCATCGACGCCGACCTGACCTGGGTGACGAACGCCGGCGACGTCACGACCAACGCCGGCGAACTGTACACCGACCTCCTCGACCACGCCGCCGACGGCCTCGAGTCGGCGGGCTGTTCCGAGGAGGAGGCGGCGTACTACGTCGACCCGCTCCGGCGGCGCGTCGAGACGGCCACGACGCCGGCCGCGTGGAAGCGCAGTCGAGTACGCCAGCGGCTGAACCACGGCGAGTCGTTCGCGGCGGCGGTCACGGGGATGCAGCGGTCGTACATCGAACGGCAGAAGGAGACGCTGCTCGAGGGCTGTTTCGTCGACTGGGTCTGACCCCGAAACGACTCGCACTCGTCTCGGCGTCGCTCTCGGTGTCGGACCCGAGCGAGCGGTGAAGTACACCCCCCGCGTAACAGGACCTATGAGCCAACCGACGACGAGTCTCTCTCGGCAGGTGGTTCGGTCGTGAGTCTCCTCGCGGCGGTGGTGGTCTTCGTGGTGGGCCTCGTCAGTGGCGTCGTGGTCCGGTGGGTCGCCGGTCTCGCGGCAGTCGTTGCACTCGTGCTTGTCGTCCTCGGCGTCGCCGCGCCGGACATCGGTCTCGTCGAGTACGTCCTCACCCGATACTACACCGGGAACGAACTCCTGTTCCTCGCCGGATTCCTGTTCGGGATCGACGCCGAGAAAACGCGGGACGTGGTGGTCGAACGCTAGCCGACCACGGACGCTGGGCGAGAAAGGGGGCGTGAACCCCGAGACGGTACTGGACCGGCCCCGAGAGTGCAGCCGTCGAGACGACCGGGTCGACGGCCCGTCGCCGCCAGTGAATCGACGGCCGTCCACACCCTTCGGTCCGCTCACGCGCCGAGGCGTCGCTCGTCCCCGTCGGTCGGCGCGTGACAGCACAGAGGCCCAAGCGGATGTCGCGCTGGCTTACAGGACTTCCTCGAAGTCCTTGTGCCGGGAGATGTCGACGCCCTCCTCGGTGACGACTGCGACGTTGATGCCGTTACCCGAGGCGAGGTCGCGCTCGACGGCACTCTTGATGGCCCGGGCGGCGACGGTCTTCGCGTCCTCGATGGAGAGCGCCTCGTCGTACTCCTGTTCGAGCACACCCAGCGCGTACTGGCTCCCCGAACCGGTGACCGTGTACTCCTCCTCGGTGGTGCCGCCGAGGGGGTCGATGCTGTAGATGTGGGGACCCTCGTCGTCGACCCCGCCGAGGATGGGCTGGACGATGAGGAACGCGCCGGAGCGGAGGAAGTTGGCCGTCAACGTCGAGAGCGCCTGCATGCTCATGTCCTCGCCGCGACGGGACTCGTACAGGCGGACCTCCGCCTTCAACGAGCGGATGAGCGACTGGGCCGCCGAGACCGACCCGGCGATGGTGAGCGCACCGGTCGGGTGAATCTCTTCGACCTTCTGGACGTCCTTCGAGGCGACCATGTAGCCTGCGCTGGCGCGCATGTCCGTCGCGAGGACGACGCCGTCCTCCGTCTTGAGGCCGACGGTGGTCGTCCCGGTCTTCATCTCGTTCGTCTCTCCCGCGTCGGCCGACTGTCGCCGCTCGTCGGCGTTGGGGAACTCGCCGAGTTCCGGACCGAACACCGGTCGACCGTTTCCTGAGTCGAACCCGCCGGAGAAGTCGTCGTGGGTGGGGGTACGCATTGACGGACGTTGTCGGCCAGCGCTGATAAATGCAGTCCTTCCCCCCGCCGTTGCCGCCTCGCTCGGGTCCGGTGGGCCACAGGCCGGAGCGCCCGCGTCTCGCACCCGGCGACCGGCGTGTCCGCTCCGCTGAGCGTGACGTGGTCTGTCGAGAACGAGTCCGTGTTCAGCGTGCGTCGGCCGTCTCGGTAGCCTCGGCAGCGTCGGCGTACGCCTCGTCGAGCGTCTGGACGAGGCGACCGATCGGGAGCGTAACCCCGACCTGGCGTGCGAGCAGGGCCACCGGCATCAGGAGGATGCCGACGAAGACGGCGAACTGGTACGCGACCAGCAGGCCAGCGCGATACGTGGTTTCTATCATCTGCGTACTTCGCCTGGGAGCGGGTTTGATACATAAGCTTTCCCCCTCGGTGGATTCGACGAGGTCGCCGCAGTCGTGCGATTAAACTGGAGTTGCGGTAGACGCAACTCTACCTGAGTATCGAATGTGAGTAACGTACCGATGGGGTTACTCACCCCGAGTATTCTCGTAAGTTATGCGCGTAATCGACAGGGAGTGCGCGTCTCTCACGGGGGGTCGGGGGCCCCTGTGCACCGCCGCGGGAGCCGTCGTCGGAGGCACAGCGTCACGACTGACATCCCCACGCACGCGACGGGCGAACCGCAAGAGACGAAAGCCCGAGTCTCGATGAAGAGGTATGAGTAACTACCTCGTCGCACTCGAAGCCGCGTGGCTCGTGCGTGACGTCGACGACGTCGACGACGCTATCGGCGTCGCTGTCAGCGAAGCCGGGAAGCGGCTGAACGAACAGGACAAAGAGTACGTCGACGTGAACGTCGGCATCACTGGCTGTCCCTTCTGCGGGGAAGGGTTCGACTCGGCGTTCATCGCCGCCAACACCGCGCTGGTCGGCCTCGACCTCGAAATCGAGGTGTTCAACGCGGACAGCGAACAGCACGCCGCACGCATCGCGAAGAGCGAAGTCGGCGGCGCCCTCAGGGACGTACCGCTCTCGGTCATCGACATCGTCGAGACCGAACCGGAGTCGGAGTGAGCCCCACAACCTTTTTGTCATAACCTCTGGTTATAGGCGGTATGGAACTCCCGACCCCGCAGGAACTGAAAGACCGCCGGGAGTCGCTCGAACTCACCCAGAGCGCGCTCGCGGAGATGGCCGACGTCTCCCAGCCGCTCATCGCCCGCATCGAGGGCGACGACGTCGACCCACGTCTCTCGACGCTGCGGCGCATCGTCAACGCGCTCAACGAGGCCGAGGGGGAGGTCGTCCGCGCCGGGGACCTGATGAACGAGCACGTCGTCTCCGTCTCGCCGGACGACTCGGTGCGCGAGGCGCGCGACCGGATGCTCGAGGAGGGGTTCTCGCAACTGCCCGTCATCCTCGACGGCCGTCCACGGGGGTTCATCTCGAACAGCGACATCAGGCACGTCCACGAGGACAACGTGACCGACCTCCCCGTGGCTGAGGTGATGCGCGAGTCGTTCACCACCGTCGAACCGGACGCGACGCTCGACGAAGTCGACAGCTACCTCGACCGTCACGACGCCGTCCTGGTCATGAAGGACGGCGCGACGGTAGGGATCATCACCGACGCCGACATCGCGGCGCAGATGTCCTGACTCACTCCCGGGACCGAATCCGCATCGGGACATCTCCGGCGGGCTGTGTCGTCATCTCCGGGGCGAGTTCGAGAGCACCGTCGCCAGCCCACTCGAGTCGGTAGTCGCGAGCGATGGCGGCGACTGCCAGTACGGCCTCGGTGAGGGCGAACTCCCGACCGATGCATCGGCGCGAACCCGCACCGAACGGCAGGTAGGCGAACCGCGGCCGGTCGTCGTCGAGCCACCGGTCCGGACGGAACGACAGCGGGTCGTCGAAGAACCGGTCGTCGCGGTGGATGCGGACGACGGAGACGTGCACCTCTCCACCCGCGGGGACCCGGTAGCCTCCGACCGTCACGGGCCGAGTCGTCCGCCGGGGAATCGTGTGAATCGGCGGGTAGAGCCGCATCGACTCCCTGACGACGCGCGTCGTGCGTTCGAGGTCGTCGAGGTGCGTGGCCCGCGGCCGGTCGTCACCCACGACGCGGTCGACTTCGTCGTGGACCCGAGCCTCGACTGCCGGGTGGCGCGCGAGGAGGTACCAGGTGTACGTGAGCGCGAGCGCCGTCGTCTCGTGGCCCGCGAACAGCATGCTGACGAGCTGGTCCTCGACGGCCGTGTCGGTCCGAGGATATCCTCCGTCGTCGCGGGCCGCCGCGAGCAACGACAGCAGGTCCCTCGACCCGTCTCCCTCGTCACCCGCTCGCTCCCGGAGCAACCGACGGACCTCTTCGCGAAGCGTCCGGCGCGACTGTTCGAACTGCCGCCGACTCGGTGTCGGCACCCAGTCGGGGAGCACCCAGGAGGTGGGAACGACCAGGTCGTTCAGGCCGCTCGCAGCCCGCCGAATCCGTGCGTCGTCGCCCGACAGCGAGAGTTCGCGGCCGAACAGGGTCGCGAAGACGACTTCGAGGGTGAGCGCCCCCATCTCCTCGCGCATCGGACGTGTCTCGCCCGCGCGCCAGCGGTCGACGCGGCGCTGCATCTGGTCGACCATCGTCTCGGCGTAGCCGCGGACGGCCTCCCGGTAGAACAGCGGCTGGAGGAACTGCCGCTGGTCCGCCCACTCGGTTCCCTCGACGGCGACGAGGCCCTCGCCGAACGCCTCGGTGAAGTCGTCGGTCTTCTCGAACGCGTCCCCGCCGTCGACGAGGACGCGTTCGGCGTGGTCGGGGTGTGCGAGCACGTACGGGCCGTCGGTCCCGAGGACGTCGAGTTCGACGACGTCTCCGTACTCGTCGACGGCACGTTCGACGAAGCCGAAGGGGTCGCGAGCGAACCTGACGGTGTGACCCAGCAGGGGTAGTGCGGTCGGTGACGGCGGCGTCTCTGCCATCGCGTGTGCGACTCGTACGGTTCGAGCGTGAAAACGGTCCGGTTCTCAGAGGTCCAGCCCGCGGACCGAGACGCGCACCTCCCCGTCGTCTGCCGGTTCGACGTGGCCGACGACTCGGCCCTCCGTGGCAGCGGCCAGTTCCTCGGCCGCCTTCGGCGGGAGGGTACAGACGAACCCCGTCCCCATGTTGAACGTCCGGTGCATCTCCTCGTCGGAGACGTCACCCTCTCGCTGGACGAACGAGAACACCGAGTGGGCGTCGAACGGGTCGTCGACGACGTAGTGGAACTCGCCCATCCGCGTCAGGTTGGTCCAGCCGCCGCCGGTGACGTGTGCGGCAGCGTGGACGCCGTGTTCCCGCATGGGATCGAGCAGGTAGGTGTAGATGCGCGTCGGTTCCAGGAGCGCCTCGCCGACGGTGTCGTAGTCGGGTTCGTCGTCACCTCCCGCCTCGGGATACGGGTCGGTGTACTCGTGTCGGCGGGTGGCCGCCGTCCGCGCCAGCGTGAGCCCGTTCGAGTGGATACCCGACGAGCGGAAGCCGACGACGGCGTCCCCCTCTCGGGCCGTCCCGTCGAACAGCGCGCCTTTCGCGGCGAGACCCGCACAGGTCCCAGCCAGGTCGAGTCCGTTGACCACCTCGGGCATCACCGCCGTCTCGCCGCCCACGAGGGCGACGTCGGCCTCCTCGGCCCCGGCGCGGAGTCCCTCGCCGACCTGTGCGGAGAACGTCTCGTCCGGCTCGTCGACGGCGAGGTAGTCGACGAACGCGACGGGACGCACGCCGGCGGCCACCATGTCGTTGGCGTTCATCGCGATGCAGTCGATTCCCACCGTCGAGTAGTCGCCCAGGGCCTCCGCGACGAGGAGTTTCGTCCCCACGCCGTCCGTCGCGAGCGCGAGGTAGCGGTCGCCGATGTCGAGCAGGCCGGCGTAGTCGCCCGACCCGGTGTCGCCCGCGGCCGCGACGAGCGCTGCCGTCGCCGCCTCGCTCGCTTCGATGTCGACGCCGGTGTCGGCGTACGTGAGTCCCTCGCGTTCGGTGTCCTCTGTCTCGTTCGTCTCCCTCGTCTCGTCCGCGCCACCGTCCGTCCGCCGCGCCGGGCCGTCGGTCATGTCCGAACGCACCCACGGGGCAGGTATGAACCCCTCGGTTGCCGCGCCGGGCCGAACGCACTCCTCCGAGTCGTGCTGGTTCGAGATAAGCTCTCAGAACGAGTTATGAACGGTCTCGAGCCCGCTGAAAGCGTCGTGAAACGTCGAACGTGGCTGATGAAGCGTCCCGTTCACCGGTGAACGGTCCGGAATTCGAGCGAAAACGAACCAACGCTCTCACCGTTATATCGTGGCTCCGCCCCTCCAGTGAACTGCCCATGTCCGGTGCTCACTCCCAGTCTCCACGGTTCGGCGCCCTCCCGACCAGCACGCTCGCGTCCCTCCCCGCGCTCGCCTCGAAGACGGTGCGAGGCCTCGCGTTCTGGCTCGCCGTCGTCTTCCCGCTCGCGTACATCCCCCTCCTCCCCGGCGGCATCGGGGGGAGCGAACTCCTCCCGTTCCTTGCACTCCTCGCGGGCAACGTGCTCGCGCTGACCCTCGGCCACGACCACGCCCGCTGACGTCGTCGGCCCGGTCCGGTCCCTTCGGCCCTCCACCACGCGCGGCCTCCGCCCGACGTCGGCACGCGCTCCACCCCGTCCGTCCGTCTCTCGCCCCCCTCGTCTCGCGTCGACCGCTGTCTCGTCCCCCTCTCGCGTCGAATCCCACCGGACGTGGTCCCGAGAGGGGCAGGGGCGGGGGCGGTTCAGTCGGGTCCCTCCCCCGCTCGTTCCGCCGCGTCGAGCGTGTCGAGCGAAATCGTGTTCGGGAGGAGTTCGCCGAGCGTGTACTCGGCCCACTCCTCGCCCTCGTCACAGAGGACGACCAGGTCGTCGTCGCAGAACTCCGCGAGCGTCTGCCGACACATCCCACACGGGGTGACGCCGTCGCGGACGCCCGAGGAGACGGCGATACGCTCGAAGGTGTCGTGGCCGTGTTTCACCGCGTCCGCGATGGCAACCTCCTCGGCGTGGAGGCTGTTCGAGTAGTTGGCGTTCTCGATGTTACAGCCGGTGTAGACCTCACCGTCGCCCGTGAGCAGCGCCGCCCCCACCCGGTACTCGGAGTAGGGGACGTACGCGTCGGCGAGCGCCGCCCGGGCGGCGTCGACGAGTTCGGCGTCGGTCGGCCGCGTCGCGTCTGTCATGCGCGGGAGTTGGGCGCTGTCGGTCATATACCCCGGGTGTGTCGTCACCCGGCGCGGGAGGAAAGGGTCTATACCGTTGCTTCCCAAGCCTCGGTCGTGACTTCCGTAGCAGACGACAGCACCGACGGCCGCCGGGTGTTCCTCGTCGTCGCCGTGACCGTCGTCGTCCTCGCGGGAATTCTCGGCTTCTTCGTCGGGGCGAACGGGGCCGACGTGGCGCCATCGATTCCGCTCGTCGGCGGACTCGCCCTGCCGACGACGCCGGCGACGATGACCGTCTACGGGATGCTCCTGGCGGCCGTCTCGCTCGGCGTGCTCTTCGGCCTCGTCACGCTCGCGTCGCGGTTCGACGAGGGCGACGGGGCCGACGTCGACGTGGACGACCCCGAGTGACCGACCCCGCCGACGGTCCGGAACGGACCGCTTTTGTCTCTCCGAGTCCGAGACTCAGTATGTCCAGTTCGCTCGCCGAGGGGACGGGGAAGAACCGCAAGCGCGCCGCTCTGGCCGTGTTACCGTTCCTCGGTATCGGACTCGCGGACGTGGTCTTGCTCCTCTTCTGGGGCATCGAGCCGCTGTGGGGGCTCGCCATCCTTCCGCCCATCCTCTTCTGTTCGGTGCTGGCGTGGATCGTCTTCAGCACCGACTTCCTCGACGACCGGACCTGAAGACCGGACCCGGACACCAGAAGCAGGCCTCCCGGTCGTCGGCGACGGACTCACTGACCGGTGTCGTACTTGTAGGTCGCATCGTCGGGGTCGATGCCGAAGTCCTCCGGCCGCTCCTCCGGCGTGCTCTCCTCCGCTGCCGGGACGGCGATTTTGAACGCCTCGCGGAGCCGTTCGGGCATCTCGAACCCGTCGACTGAGAGTCGCATCGGGACGATGTCGTCGGCCATGGTCTCGCGCTTCGTCTCGAGGCGCTCGCGCATCGGCGCGGGGAGTTCACCCGTCGGAACCGGCTCGAACCCGAACTGCGCGAGGTAGGTCGGCTCGAGTGCGAACGAGTAGACCACGTCGAAGCCGGCGTCGCCGCTCTTCTCGACCAGTCGTTCGACGACGTGCGCGCCGACGCCCTGGCCACGCCACGCGTCGAGGACGCCGATGCCCGTGAGTTCGCAGTAGTCGCCCTCGTCGGTCTTGTGGACGCGAATCCGGCCGAAGCCGGCCTTCTCGTTCGTCTCCTCGTCGAGCGCGACGACGTAGTCGCGGGAGCGAAACGCCGCGTCGTCCAGGCCCATCGCCTCGATGTGGTCGAGCAACCAGACCTCTTCCCTGTTTTTGGCATCCCGGACGTACATACTGGGGAGTTAACGACGGTGTCGTAAAAGGGTTTGTCGGCGCCGGGCTAGTACGGGATGACCGTTAGCGCCACCGCCAGGAACGGAATCAGGAGGACGAGCATCGTCACGGCGTAGCCGAACATCTCGCGGGCGCGGATGCCGGTGATTCCCAGGAGTGGGAGCGCCCAGAACGGCTGGAACAGGTTCGTGTGTGCGTCACCGACGGCGTAGGCGATGGTCGCCTGCCCGGCCGGGACACCGAGTTCGTTCGCCGCCGAGAGGATGGTGGTGCCGATGACGGTCCACTCGCCGCCGCCGGAGGGGACGAAGATGTTGATGATGCCGGCGGTGACCCACGCGACGATCGGGAACGTCGTCGGCGTCGACAGCGAGACCAGCGCCTCCGCGAACGTCTCGGACAGTCCCGACGAGTTCATCATCCCGATGATCCCCGCGTAGAACGGGAACTGCAGGATGATACCGCTCGTCGCCGGAACCGCGTCCGAGAACGCCTCCTGGTACGCCGCCGGGCGCGTGAAGAGCGCGAGGCCGAGGAAGACGAACAGGAAGTTGACGACGTTGAGATTGAGCGCGCCGAGCCCCTGCTGGACGAACGTCCAGACCGAGAGCGCGACGCCAGTCAGTGCGATGACCCCTCCGAGAAGTCGGCTGTTGTCGATGCGGTCACCGACCGTCTCGGCGTCCGGATCCGCGACGTCGGCGCCGCCGTCGGCCGTCGCCGAGCCGAGCTGGCTCTCTGCGACGAACTCGGTGATCGACTCGGACTGTTCTGCTGGCGGTGCGAGCAGGTACAGCACGATTGCCGCGTAGACGATCCCGCTGACGACCAGCGCCAGCGTGTACGGGTGGAAGATGGTCTGGGAGGTCGAGATGAGCCCGTCCACGACTCCCTGTTCGATGAAGACGTTCCCCGGCGTGTTCATCAGGAGGGGGGCAGACGCGGCCAGCCCCCAGTGCCACGTCAGCCCCATGCCCATGTACCCGGCGACACAGAGGAGCGGGTAGTGGACCGAGAGACCACGCTCGTTCGCCCGGCGGCCCATCTCTCTCGCCATCACGGCACCGACGATGAGACCGAGCCCCCAGTGGACCCACGCGACCACCATCGAGATGACCCCGACGAGCACGACCGCCTGTTTCCCGTCGTTCGGGAGCCCCGTGAGCCACGAGATGAACCGCTGGACCCACGGGTGGTACGCCAGCGCGTAGCCGGTTACCAGGATGAGCACCATCTGCATCGCGAACGTCAACAGCACCCAGAAGCCGTCCCGCCAGTACTGTGCCATCGCGACCGGTGACGCGCCCTCGACCACCACACCGGCGACGAACACGACGTACGTCAAGACGACTGCGAAGAGGAACGGACTCGGCATCCACCGCTCGACGCCGTCGGAGACACGACTTCCGAATCGCTGTATCGCCGTTTCGTGTGTCTGTGTCGACATTACACTACCAGGTTCGATGACAATCTGGTATAACGGTGGTGATACTAGCCGTCCAGAACTGTTAGGTGACTCGGATATCGAGTTGACACTATGAGGGTTCCAGACACCGACGACGTCGTCCACGAACCGAGCGAGGCGTTCGTCGAGTCGACCAACGTCTACGAGTTCATGCAGGAGTTCGGTATCGATGACTACGACGAACTCGTCGAGCGCACCACCACCGACGTTGAGGGCGTCGACGACTCCGGTGTCGAGTGGTTCTGGGACACGATGCCCGACTACCTCGGTATCGACTTCTACGAGGAGTACGACGAGGTCCGCGACGACGCCGACGGTCCGCAGTTCTCGCGGTGGTATCCCGGCGGGGAGTTGAACCTCGCACACAACGTCGTCGACCGCCACGCCGCCGTCGACGCCGAGACGAGAAACAACGTCGCCTGTATCTGGGAGGGCGAACCCGGCGACGTCCGCGAGATCACCTACCACGAGCTCGCCCGCCAGTCCAACAAGGTCGCCAACTACCTCGAGTCGAAGGGTATCGACACCGGCGATACGGTCGGGTTGTACATGCCGATGGTCCCCGAGGTCGTCTCGATTCTGTACGGCTGTTTCAAAGTCGGCGCCATCGCCGTCCCCATCTTCTCGGGGTTCGGCGTCGACGCCACCGCGACCCGAATCGACGATTCGGAGTGTTCGGTGCTGTTCACCGGCGACGGCTTCTACCGGCGGGGCAAGCCGCTCACCCTCAAAGAGACTGCGGACGAA
Source organism: Salinigranum sp. (assembly GCF_041641895.1). Taxonomy (NCBI): domain Archaea; kingdom Methanobacteriati; phylum Methanobacteriota; class Halobacteria; order Halobacteriales; family Haloferacaceae; genus Salinigranum; species Salinigranum sp. The sequence goes on from NZ_JBEPXO010000042.1 coordinate 32,948, forward strand.
GCCATCGAAGAGGCTGGCTACGTCGAACACACGGTCGTCTACGACCGCCTCGGCGACGAAGTCGACCTCTGGATGGAAGACCGTGACGAGTGGTGGGCCGACGCCGTCGCGTCGCAAGACGACGAGTACGACACGAAGTCGCTCCCCGCCGACCAGGAGTCGATACTGCTGTACTCGTCGGGCACCACGGGCAAGCCGAAGGGGATCGTCCACACCCACGCCGGCGTCCAGATGCAGTGCGCCAAAGAGATCTACTTCGGCTTCGACCACAAGCCCGCCGACCGCTTCTTCT
>NZ_JBEPXO010000043.1:0-32742 GCF_041641895.1 Salinigranum sp.
ACGCCGAGAAGATCATCGGCGGCGTGGTCTCGCGGGCGTTCCCGACGGAAATCGGCCTCTCGGGCATCGCCGGGGGACTCGCCGTCCACCCGCCCGACCGGCCCGGTGGGGTCGGCTACCGACTCGGCCCGGCCGCCGAGTGTGCCGACCAGGTGCAGGCCATCACCGTCCCCGGCGTGGTCGAACGCCTCGGCGTCCGCGAGTGGGACCGACTGGACGACGACCAGTCGATGACGTTCGAACTCCCCCGGGGCGTCGTCTCCGTCGACGGCGAACGCGAACTCGAACTCAGAGAGGCCGTCATCGACGTCCGACCCGTCGCTGACGGCCCACGGGTGGTCGACGTCGACGCGGTGTACGATCACGCCGCACGCGACGGCTACTTCGGGCGGCACTGACCAGCCGCCACCCCCGTCGGCCGGACGTTCAGTCGAATGCGAACTATCATTACATAATTGAAGAAGTATATCTCGGTCGACGTTGAATCGTTCGCATGGACACGTCAGTTCCAGACCTCGGTATCGAGATTCCCGAAATCACGCAGATCGCGTTCGTGGTCGAAGACATCGACGACGGGATGGACCGCTTCGGCGGTATCCTCGGTCTCGGCCCGTGGGACGTCTACCGGTTCGAACCGCCGACGCTGACCGACACCACCTACCGGGGCGAGCCACACGACTACTCGATGATCCTCGCGCTCGCGTTCGCCGGGGAGACGATGATCGAACTCATCGAACCGCTGGAGGGGCCGAGCATCTACACCGAACATCTCGACGAGCACGGGGAGGGACTCCACCACGTCGCCTGCTTCGCGTTCGAGGACACCGAGGGCGTCGTCGAGGAGTTCGAGGAGGCGGGGATGCCCGTCCTCCAGAGCGGCGTCTACGGCGAGACGCCGTACTGGTACTTCGACACCCAGGAGCAGTTGAACGGCGTCATCTTCGAGACGGCGACCAACCTCGAGGCGATGCCCGAACCCGACCGGACGTACCCCGAGTGAGCGGGGAGAAGTGAGGGGAGTGGTGAACGGGGAGTAGTCAGCGCCCGCCCGCGGCGATGACGAGCGGCCACGGGTTCTCGACGTGGGCGACGAGCGACTGCAGGAACCGCGCCGCGTCGGCTCCGTCGACGATGCGGTGGTCGAACGAGAGGTCGAACGAGATGCGCTTGCGGACGCCGACCTCGTCGTCGCCGACGGGGACCACCTCGTCCTTGATGGTGTTCACCCCGAGGATGGCGACTTGCGGCGGGTTGATGACCGGGTCGAACGACTCGACGCCCAGCACGCCGAGGTTCGAGACGGTGAACGTCCCCCCGGAGAGGTCCTCCATCGTGTAGTCGCCCGCGAGCGACTTCTCGGTGACGGCCCGCCGCTTCTCGGCGAGTTCGGCCAGCGAGAGTTCGCCGACGTTCCGCACGACGGGGGCGATGAGTCCCTCCTCGATGTCGATGGCGATGCAGATATCCTGCGTCCGGTGGAGGCGGTGGACCTCCTCCTCGAAGGTAGCGTTGAGCGCGGGATGTTCGTCGAGCGTGGCCGACAGCGCCAGCAGGAGGACGTCGTTGACGGTCACCTTCACGCCGAGTGCGTCGTCTGCGGCGTCGGCGGCCGCGAGGAGTTCCTCCGCGTCGGCCCCGCGGTGTTCCGTGACGTGGACGGCCTCCCGGTCGCTCTGCCCCAGTCGGTTGGCGATAGTCCGGCGCATCCCGCTCAGCGGCCGTTCCTCGTCGCGCGTGCCGACGTCGGCGGCGGCCGCTCCCTCGCTGTCGTCCGCGGCCGCGGCCTCGGCTTCGGGAACCGCCACCTCGCCGTCCGCGGCCGCGCGGACGTCCCCTTCGGTGATGGCCCCGCTGGGCCCTGATCCCTCGACGGCCGAGAGGTCCACCCCCAGTTCCCGGGCGAGTCGGCGGACGCGCGGCGGGGCGAAGACGCGGCCCTCGGCGGCCGACGCCTCGGCCGCTTCCTCCGTGCCCGGTTCCGCTCCCCCGCTCTCCGCGGCGGCTTCGACGTCCTCCTCGGAGACGGCTCCCTGCGGCCCCGTCCCTTCGGCGGCCGAGAGGTCCACTCCCAGTTCCTCGGCGCGCTTCTTCGCTCTCGGCGTCGCCTTCACCGACTCGGACGCTCCTCCCTCCTCCCCGCTCTCCGCGGCGTCCTCGACGTCCTCCTCGGAGACGGCTCCTTGCGGCCCCGTCCCTTCGACGGTCGAGAGGTCCACTCCCAGTTCCTCGGCGCGTTTCTTGGCTCGTGGCGTCGCCTTCACCGACTCGGCCGACGTCGAACCAGACGCTCCCTCCGAAACCGCGGACGGTTCGTCGAAACTCGCCGCCTCTGGCGCCGGTCCACCACCGGACTCACCCGCCTCGCCAGCCTCGCTCGCCGCACTCGCCTCGCTCTCGGCGGCCGCCTCGCCCCCACCCTCGCCGCCGAGGAGTCCCGAGACGTCCTCGTCGGGGCCACCGACGACGGCGACGTCGCCACCCGGTTCGACGCTGTCCCCGACGCCGAGGAGGAGTCGGTGGACGACCCCGTCCTCGCGGACTTTGATCTCCCCGGTCGTCTTCTCCGACTCGATTTCGGCGACGACCTGACCCGACTCCACCTCGTCACCCTCGTCGACCAGCCACTCGACGATGGTCCCCTGGTCCATATCCATTCCCAGCTTCGGCATCTTGACAACGTAGCCCATGGCACACAGATACACGTGGGTGGAGTTGAAAAAACTACAACAGCCGGCGAAACGGGACCGAACTCCGTCGTCAGGGTTCGGCGACGGTCCCGACGCTCAGTCGGGCGTAGCCGAGCGCGTGCGTCTCGTGTTCGACGTCGACGCAGCGGTCGAACAGCGCGCGGTGGGCGGCGACGACCCGCCGGTCGAGGAGCGTCGCCGGCGACTCGGACACCCGGGAACGGGTCCCCGGTGGGGAGGTGGCGCGGACGACCCCCCGGAACAGGCCGTTGAGCGGACGGCCGAGAGGGTGGGTGCTCCGCGCGAGGTCGAGCAGGCCGAGCCGTCCACCGGGTCCGACGACGTCGGCCCAGTGGTGGACGGCGGCGGCGGGGTCGCCGAGCATACCCGAGACGAACGACGCGAAGACGGCGTCGGCGTCACGGACCGGCGGGCGGGTGGCGTCGCCGCGGACCACGCCGGTGGATGTCCCCGGGGTCGCCCCGTCGTTCGCTCCTCTGCTCCGGAGTCGGTCGCGGGCGACGGCGAGCACTCCGGGGGTGAAGTCGACGCCGAGGACACGACCCGCGGGACCGACCCGGGTGGAGAGATGCGGGAGGTTCGCGCCCGTCCCACAGCCCATGTCGACGACGACGCCACCCTCAGGTGGTGCGAGTCGCTCGGCGGCGCGCTCGCGGAGGCTCTGGACGCCCGGCGAGCGGCGGGCGATGGCGTCGTACAGGCGGGCCCACCGCGAGTAGAACGCCTGTGTGGTGGCGACGCCGCCGTCGGGTCGGCGCGGGGGACCGGAACGAGGCGTCACAGCAAGTCGCGGACGCAGTCGGCGACTGTCGGCGCGTCCGGGCCGAGGATGTACGTGATGGGTTCGATCCCGTAGCCGCCGGTCTGGTAGAGGACGAACACGTCGGTGAGTGCCGGCGCCTCCGCGAGCGCCGCCCGGACGCCCTCCACCTCGCTGTCGTCGTCGGGTGAGAACTCCAGACAGTCGTAGCCGGCGTCGCGGAGGGTCTCGACGAGGGCCGGGTCGTAGCGGACGTTGACCGCGGAGCGGGCGTCCGTCTGCTCGCGTGCGGCGAGCAGCACCGAGGCGACGTACTCGCTCACACCGAACTCGGGGTCGCCCGGCACCGTCGCCTGCCCCTTCACGTCGAAGATGCGCCCCGGGACCGCCGCGACGTCCTCGACACCCGTCGCCTCGGGGAGACACTCGACGAGGTTCGAGCCGACGTTCGGGATGAGCGTCGAGAAGCCCGAGGCGTTCGTGAGCGTCCTGACCCCTCGCCGGACGGAGGAGCGGACGCGCTCGGTCGTCCGGACGGGGCTGTCGGGGTCGTGGATGCGGGCGTGGTCGACGTCAGCGAGGGCCGGCATCGCCTCCTCATGGAGGTCCGCGAGGAGGTCACCGCGTTCCAGTCGGCGGACGAGCACCTCGCTCTCGACCAGCGCCTGCACGGGCGTCATGTCGCCGCTCGCGAGACCCTCACCGACCCGTTCGACGAGCGCCCGGACGCGCTCGTCGGCCGCGACTCGGTCGTTGCGCGCCACCTCGCCGTGGGCGTACTTCGAGACGGCGCTCTGACTGATTCCCAGCGCCGAGGCCACCTCGCTCTGGGTGAGCCCCCTGGCCCGGAGGTCCTCGGCGAGCATCGACCGGAACGTCGGGAGGAACTCCTCGACGACGACTTCCTCGACGAACTTCATCGGTCGGTGGTCCCGTTCGGGTCGGCGGCCCCGTCGCGCCCTCGTCCGTGGAACTCGTCGTCGCCGCCGATGCGTGACGCCTGCGGCCCGCTCTGGTCCTGGTACTTCGAGCCGCGCTCCGCGCCGTAGGGCCGAGTGGACGGACTCTTCATCTCGGTGAAGACGAGTTGCGAGATGCGCATGCCGGGCGTGAGCGCGACGGGCGCAGTGCCGAGGTTCGAGAGTTCGAGCGTGACCTTCCCCCGGAACCCGGGGTCGATGAAGCCCGCCGTGGCGTGTACCACCACGGCGAGACGCCCGAGCGACGAGCGTCCCTCCACCTGTGCGACCAGGTCCGGCGGCACCTCGACGCGCTCTTTGGTCGTCCCGAGGACGAAGTCTCCCGGGTGGAGGATGAACTCGCTCCCCTCCTCGACGATGGTCTCCGAGACGTACTCGTCGACCTCCGCCTCGCTGTTCGGGTGGATACAGGGGATGTTCGCCCGCTTGAACTCGAGGAACTCGCGGCCGAGTCGGACGTCGATGCTCGCGGGTTGGACCTGGAGGTCGATGTCGTCGAGCGGTTCGACGACGAGGTCCCCGTCGCGTAGACGCCCGAGAAGGTCCGTATCGGAGAGAATCATACAGGGTAGCCAGTCGCGGGCGGCTTTAGTCTTTAGCCTCGTCTTCGGCGCGCGACGGCCGGCCGGACCGACCACGCTCGGAGCCACCTCGGCAACGGTAAGTCGACGTAGTTGACGCCTCTCCGTACGGTTAGTTCTCTGCGAAAACACGCTCTTACGCCGTATCGAAAAAGTTCGTACAGACCCCATGTTGTCAGTAGTCGGTCGAGAACGGCTCGAAGTCGGCCGCACGACTCCCAGACGGCGGCTGCGTCGTCGATCTCACCGAGGGTAGACGGAGAGTCGTGACCGAACACTGAGCGGACCGACCACCGCCTCCGACCCCGGGACGTCCGACCGGCGAGACGGCCGAATGCACTCCCCGACGGCCCGGTGTGACCGAGAGCTGTGGGACGGGAGTGGGACTCGCAGAGAGCAACGACGGACCGACCAGACGGACGCGTCGGCCAGAATCACGGTTATATCGTCAGACGTCGATTATTAACCATGACATTCATCGACTCCCTCCTCGCCGCGCCGCTTCCCAACCTGCTCATCGTCATCGGCGCCTTCTTCGTCCTCCTCGCGGTCGTCAGTAAGATAACGACCTCGACACCCCTCGGGACACTCGATGCGGACGGGAAGGGACGGACCGTCGCCGCAATCATCGGTCCGATACTCATCGTCATGGGACTGCTGGTCATCCCCGCAGTCACGCCTGCAGCGACGCCATCTCTGCCCGACCAGGAGCTATCGGGCCTGGAGGTCGCACCCCTCACTCCGGAGAGTCGTGACGGGACACCCCCCGAACGAGCGACGGGGGTAGACCAGTCACTGGCGGACACGACGCCGAACCAGCCCGCGCCGCTCACGCCGAACGCCGGGGAGCGTCTGTCGGAGGTGGAACCGAACGACGACGCGTTCGACGCCGACGTCGTAGAACCGGGCGACAGCATCTCGGGCGAGGTGTTCTCTACGTACAGCGCCGACCCCTCTTTCGACAGCGACTACTTCGCGGTCTGGGTCGACACCGGCGACCCCCTGACCGTCGACGTCACGCGGGCCGGCGGGGCCGGCACGCTCTACGTGGCCGTGCTCGACCCGAACGGGTTCTCCGAGCCCAGCGGCACCTGGCTGTCGGACATCGCCCCCGTCGGCAGCGACGGGTCGGTTCGCGTCGACACCGTCGCCAGTCAGACCGGCTACCACTACGTTCTCGTGAGCGGCTGGATCTACCTCACCGACCTTGACCTGTACTACAACGACGGCGGGAACGGCGGCTATACGGTGACAGTCGGCCCGGGTGACCGGGCGTCGCTCTCGCCGGGAGCAGTCGACGACGCGACGGACACGGTACTCGTGAGGGAGACGGTCCGGGCCGACGAGCGCACGCTCATACAGAACAGCTGACACGTGGTCGCCGTCGCCGACGAGGGCGACGCGTCGTACGCGAACGGGGCTGACGGCGTAGGACCAGCACCCGGGCCGACGAGCGAGGGTGACGAGAGGCGACTCGCATAGCAGGAGACTTCAGCCCGGACCGAGGAGGGAGTGTATGAAGCAGGCTATCGCCGCGCGGACCGACCTCGGCATGGGGCGCGGAAAGCTCGCCGCACAGGTCGCTCACGCGTCGCTGTCGGCGTACGAGGACGCCTCGACGTCCGTGCGAAAGGCGTGGAAGGGGTCCGGACAGAAGAAGGTCGTCCTCAAGCTGTCGGGCGAGCAGGCGGTGTTCGACGTCGCCTCGGAGGCCGAACGCTTCGGTCTCCCCAACGCCGTCGTCCGCGACGCCGGCCACACGCAACTCGACCCCGGGACGGTCACGGCCGTCGCCGTCGGCCCCGCCGAGGACGAGGAGGTCGACCGCGTGACGGGCGACCTCTCGCTGTACTGACGAACGATGCGCGAGGCCCACCCACGCGAGCAGACGGTCGGCATGGAGTGGTACGCGAGCGACGCCGAGGGCGTCGGCGGCCGACTCAGAACGCACCCCGAGGACTTCCGGGTCAGCGAAGTCGAAACCGTCGAGGCCGCGCCCGCCGACGGCGACGCGGGGGACTACGGACACCTCCTGGTCCGAGCGACGCTCCGCGGCTGGGACACCAACGACTTCGCCACCCGTCTCTCCGACGCGCTGAGGATGAGCCGCGAGCGCGTCTCGTGGGCCGGGACGAAGGACAAACACGCCGTGACGACGCAGCTGTTCTCGCTTCAGGGCGTCTCCGCAGAAGAGGTCCCCGACGTGCGAGACGCCGACGTCACGGTGGTCGGCCGCCTCGGCCGCGCCCTCCAGTTCGGTGACCTCGCGGGCAACGAGTTCTCCGTCAGGGTCCGGGAATTGGCCTGTGACGCCGCGGCCGCGAGCGAACGGGTCGACGCCGTGACGGACGCGCTCGCGGCCCTCGGCGGGGCGGCCGACGCCGACGAGACGGGAGGAGCCAGACGAGTCGGCGTCCCCAACTACTTCGGCCACCAGCGGTTCGGGTCGCGCCGGCCGGTCACCCACAGGGTCGGGTTGCACGTCGTCCGGGGGGAGTGGCGCGAGGCGGTCCTCGCGTACTGTGGCGACCCCGCCGACACGGAACCGGACGAGACGCAGGCGGCGCGAGCCATCGTCGACGAGGAGGCCGCGAGCGACGACCCGGACTGGCAGCGGGCGCTCGACGCCGTGCCGGGCTACCTCCGGTACGAGCGGTCGATGCTCCACCGACTCGCCGAGGGCGACGCGGACGGACGCGGCGAGTCCGAAGGCGACCGGTTCCGACACGCGCTCGAGGCCGTCCCGTCGAACCTCCAGCGACTGTTCGTCAACGCCGCGCAGTCGTACGTGTTCAACCGCATCGTGAGCGAGCGTCTCCGGCGGGGGCTCCCCCTCGCACGGCCGGTGGCGGGCGACGTGGTCTGCTTCGCCGACCGCTCGCTGGACGAGGCGTTCGCCGTGCCCGACACGGGGCGCGAACAGCGCGTCACCGAGCGCCGCGTCGACGTCGTAGAGAAACACTGCGCGCGGGGACGGGCGTTCGTCACCGCACCACTCGTCGGGAGCGAGACGGACCTGGGCGAGGGGGAACCCGGGGACATCGAGCGGGGAGTGCTGGACGACCTGGACCTGTCTCCGGCGGACTTTTCGCTCCCGGGGGCGTTCGACTCGACGGGGACGCGCCGGGCGGTGCTCGCACGGACGCGACTCGACGCCGCGGTGGACGCGGAGGGGGCGACGTTCGACTTCGCCCTGCCGCGTGGGTCGTACGCGACGGTGGTGCTCCGGGAGTATCTGAAGACGGACCCGCTGGACCTCTGAGCTACCCGCTGGCGGCGTCGACGTGGCGCGGCCGGACGGCACGGCCGAGGGCGACGAACGGGAGGCCGACGAGCGCGGTGACGGCGGTGGCGTCGCGGAACACCGCGTCCTCGACGAGATCGGTCGCCAGTCCGGAGTCCTCGTGCAGGGCTTCGACGTCCGACCCGGCGAGTTCGACGCGGACGGTCCAGCGTTCGGCGGTGTCGTGGACGCGGACCGTCGCCGTGCTCGACTCGACCGAGACCGAGAGGTCGCGGGCATCGGCGGCGCCGCCCAGCAGTCGGTCCGAACAGGGACCACAGACGGGGACGGGGCGGGGGCTGGCCGATGCGGACGGCGTCGCCGAGACCACGAGGACGACGACGGCGAGCGCGACCAGCACCGTTCGGCGCGGCGACGTGCGTCGCTGCACGCCCCACGCTCGACAGGAGAGGGGCATATGTCTTCAGGGGACCACGGCGCGCCCGGAAACGGACGGGCTTTTGACCCTCAGCCCCAGACGTGAGGCATGAACTGTCGGCGGTGTGAGTCTCCGCTCGAACGGCCGGGAGACTTCTGTCTGACCTGCGACACCGCCAACTGCGACACCGTCGTCGTCGACGTCGCCAGGGACAGAGCCACGCTGACGATGCTCGACGAGGAAGCGGTGGTGGGGGAGTTCACGGTCACCACCATCCCCGAGGACGACGAGGAACACGGCGTGGTCGAACTCCGGAACTTCGCCGGACTGGTCGCCGACGAAATCCACCGCAAGCGACCCGACGAGGTGTACGTCTCCGGAGAACACCGCGTCATCCGCGAGATTCGCGCGCAGTTACACCTCGACGTCTACCGGGTGCGCGACGAGTCCGACCCGGTCGAGTCCGTCCTCGGGCGGCGGGGCGAGCGGGCACTCGAGGTGGTGGAGGCGTCGCCGAAAGAGAAACTCGGGGGGAGTCACACCACGCTCATCGGGGGCCGCGAGGGGCGACGGGCAATCGGCGTCGTCGCTGAACACCCACACGTCAAGAAAGTCGTCCCCGGCCCCATCGAAGCGGGCGGGATGAGTTCCCGGAAGGGGTTGCGCGCGAAGGTGACGCGTGCGGACGGCAACGGCAACGTGCGACTCCTCCTGCGCGACGGGTCGAGCGTCCAGGAGAACCGGGTCGTGACGACGGCGATGGACCGCGAGACGGGCGAGCGAGTCCGCGACGACCTCAACGCGGCCCTCCGCGAGGCCGAGTTGCAGGACGAGTGAGAGTAGGCGTACGAGCGTGTGACCGGGTCAGCGACCCGGCGAGACACTCACCCGTCGGTACCAATCGACGGTCGCCGCGATGGCCTCCCGGTGCGGCGTCGGGTCGAGGTCGAACGTCGCGTCGAACTTCTCGTGGGAGACGACGAACGGCGCTTCGAACTCGTAGCGCATCTCGGCGAGTTCGCGCATGGTCGGCGAGACGACGCCGGCGAGGCGGACCAGCCAACCGGGCGCGACACGCATCCGCGGCGCTCGGCCGGCCTCCTCGGCGACCAGTTCGACGAACTCGCGGGTGGTGAGCGTCGTCGCCGAGGGGACGTGCCAGACGTCCCCCCACGCGCGTTCGTCGCCCCCCAGGAGGACCAGCGCACGTGCGAAGTCCCTGACGTAGGTGTACGTGTGCGGCTGGTCCGGGTCGCCGACGACTTCGGCCGACTTCCCGTCGAGGAGGTTGCCGAAGACCCGCTCGCCGACGGTCGACTCACGGACGCGCGGGCCGTAGAAGTCCGACGCCTTCCCGAGAGTCGCGCGGACCTCGCCGGCCTCGTGGGCGTCCAGGACGCGTCTCCCCATCTCCGCTCTGACCCGCCCCTTCCGCGTGTCGGCGTCCCACGGCAGGTCCTCGGTGAGGGGACCGTCGACCGCCCCGTAGCAGTAGAGGTTGTCCGCGCAGACGAGGACGGCGTCGGCCGCCATCGCGCCCGCGAGGACGCCCTCCCAGATGGGCGGGAACCGTTCGGCCCAGTCGGTGTAGGGCGCGTTCGTGCAGTTGTAGACGACGCGCGCGTCGGCGCAGGCGCGGCGGGCCTGGTCGTGGTCGGTCACGTCGGCGCCGACCACCTCGACGTCCGGGTTGACCTCGGCGACGCCGCTGCGGTTCACGACGCGGACGTCGACGGCCTCTTCGCCCTCTCGCGCGCGGAGTTCGTCGACGACGGCGAGGCCGACTGACCCGGCCCCGACGACGACGTGGAGCGGTCGAGACGTCATGCGTTCGAGACGTGGGCAGGGGGCATAACGCTGTGGCGTCGAGCGTGACGACTCGTAGGGTTTATCCCTCCGCTCGGGGTACAACGCGGTACTATGGCCGACAGCAAAGCGAGCAAGGTCGGGAGTGCCGGCCGGTTCGGCGCGCGGTACGGGCGCGTGGCCCGCCGACGCGTCAAGGAGATCGAAGGAGAGATGCGCGACTCGAAGGTCGACGGCGACGACGTCACGCGCGTCGGCACGGGCATCTGGAAGAACGAGCGCACCGGCGAGGTCTTCACCGGCGGCGCGTACCGCCCCCAGACCCCCGGTGGCCGGCAGGTCCGCCGCTCCATCCGCGCGGCGCTCAGCACCGAGAGCGACGAATAGGGGTACGATGAGCTACAAGTGTTCCCGCTGCAAGCGTGACGTCGAACTGGACGAGTACGGCGGCGTCCGCTGTCCGTTCTGCGGACACCGCGTCCTGTTGAAAGAGCGCGCGCCGACGGTCAAGGAAGTCTCCGTCGAGTAACGGCGGCGAGGCGAGACGGTGCCACCGACGCCCGACGGAGGGTTCGACCGCGACGACTATCCGCACACCATCGGACTGTCTTTCGAGTACGACGACCAGCGGACTGCTCGACTCGTCGGTGACGCCGTCGCCGTCGAGGTAGGCGAAATCGACGACGACCGCTCGACTGCACGCGTCGACCGCGAGGGACGGACGGTGACCGTAGACGTGTTCGCGCGTGACCTCGTGGCGTTGCGGGCGGGGACGAACACGTGGCTCGGACTGGTCGGGACCGCCGAGCGCATCTGCGACCGGGTCGGCTGAGCGGTCCGACCCACGGCCCGTCGACGTCCCGGGCGCGGAACCGAACGACGGGAACGACTCACACGGTTTCGGGACTCACGAGGACGAATACGGGGCTTTTTCAGGGTGGATACCTTCCCCCCGCGTATGCAGGGAAGCCTACCGCCGGAAGCGCAGGAGAAACTCGAAGAACTGCAGGACCTCCAGGAGACGGCCCAGAAGGTCGCCGCCCAGAAGGAGTCCGCGGAGTCGACGCTGAACGACGCACAGACGGCGCTCGACGCGCTCGAGGACATCGACGAGGACACCGTCATGTACCGCGAGGTCGGCGAACTGCTCGTCGAGACCGACTACGACGAGGCCTACGAGAGCCTCGAGGACCGCGTCGACACGCTCGAAATTCGCGTCGAGCAGCTGAACAAGCAGGAGTCGCGCGTCCAGGAGCAGTTCGAGAGCCTCCAGCAGGAACTCCAGCAGATGCTGCAGGGCGGCGCGGGTGGCGGCGGCCCGATGGGCCCCGGCGGCGCCGGCGGCGCGTAACCGAGCGATGCCGACGGACGAGGAGGTCGTCCAGACCGCATCGGAAGCCGCCGAGGGACTCATCTTCGAGCGGTACAAGCAGAGCGCGGTCCGAGACGTCGACGTCACGGTCACATTCGAGGAGGGCGTCCTCGAAGTCGACGTCTACCTGAACGCGCCCGACGACGAGAAGGCCCAGCGAGTCGCCGACGAGGCCGCGCAGGCGGCACAGGACGCCGTCGACGACCTGTTCGCGGCCGAATCCGACGAACCGCAGTGACGGACCTCGCCGCCGTCGGCGGATGCACCTCGTTCTCTCGACACACCACGTGACCTCACAGCCAGAGCCACGGCCCCTGGCACCGGCACTGGCACTGGCACACTCGATACACCCTGGGTGTCGACGCGGAGCCCGACAGCCACCGCAGGAGCTATGTCGTCCCGTGCTGTATGGTAGCACATGTCTATCCGACGTACCGGCGGAACGACGGCGCTCGACCGGTTGAAGACCCAGTACGACCGTGACCTCCGATGTGCGGAGTGCGGCTACGTCGACGAGGAGGGCGAGTGGCAGGCCCGGACGACCGGTGACCGCGTGGACTACCGACACCTCTGTCCGAGCTGTGGTGCCGTCGAGCGCCGGACGCTCAAACTGAAGCGCTGAAGCACAGACCGCCGGACCCACCGAACTGCAGGACTGCCGAAGCGTTGAATCGGGGAGCTGTGGCCGGAGACGGGCCGGCGGGCCGGCGCCGAACGGCGTCAGGCGAGGAAGAAGATGAGGACGCTGACCGCCATCGCGGCGAGGATGACGGCCGCAGCCAGTGCGCCGCCGAGCGAGACGACGGCGTTGGCGTGACTGGCGAGCGTCTCGGTCCGGTCGTTCCCGAAGACGGTCACCTCCGCCCGTTCCGTCGCCATGCCGGCGGAGACGGGTTCGCAGTCGTCGAGCGCCTCTTCGACGAGGTCAGAGACGAGGGCGACGAGGTCGTCGTGGTCGATGACGGCACCGACCTGATTGTCCGCCTCGACGGTGTTGACGATGTGAGTGTCGGTGGTCATCACCTCGCTCTCGTCGACGTAGTCGGCGAGGGCGTCGACGATTCGGTCGCGCAGGCCGGGTTCCATGTTGTTGCCGTCGACGAGGACGTACGCCGTCGTCTGGCCCTCCACTTCCGTGACCGTGACGCGGATGCCGAGCGGGCCGATGCCATCGACGGGCGTCCACGGCGTCGGGTCGCAGGCCGTCCCGAGTCGGAGTTCGCCACGCGGGACGGTGGCGAGTCGGCGGCCCCCGTCCCCCGCGGCCTCGATCATGTCGAACGAGCGTTTCGACCCGGGCGTGACGTGCCCGAGGTCCGGCCCGTCGAGTCCGTTGTTAGAGTTGTGCGCGTCGACGAGGAGGACGTTCCTGAGGCCGGCCGTCCGTGCCTCGGCCGCCGCGGAGAGGCCGACGGCGTACTCGACGTCGTCGGCGAAGCCCGGCGCGTACGTCGAGACGAGGAGCGCGCTGTCGTCGAACGCCTGGCCGAGGAGCTTCGCCTCGCCGGACGTGACGCGGACGCTCGGCGTCGCCTCCCGCGAGTAGGTGATCTTCCCGTGCGCCCGGTCGGCCGCGTCGAGGATGGTGTCGACCTCGCGCTCGGTGACGAGGTTGAAGTCGTGCCCGGCAGTCGCGTGGGGCGGGAACGCCAGCCCGTCGGTCCGGGCGGCGACCCGTTCGGGGAAGTTCCCGCCGCCGATTTCGCCCATCGGTCCCGGGTGGATCATCGGGAGAGTCCACCGCGCTTTCTCCGTCCCGTCCAGCCGACGGAACGAGAGGACGGTGACGGGGACGATGGCCTCCTGTCCCAGCTGTTCGAAGAAGTCCTCCAGCTCCCGAGAGCCCTCGGCGATGTGGCCGATGAACCCGCGGAGGAAGTCGAGCATCGAGACGCCGAGCGACCGCTCCCACGGCCGGTCGATGACGCGGACGAAGACGTAGACGGCGGTGGCGTAGATGGCCGAGGTGACGACGAGCAGGGTGAAGTGGTTCGGGCCGACGACGAGCAGTTCGGGCGGCGCGCGGTCGGCCCGCGCGAGGTAGGGCATGAGGTACGCCTGCAGCAGCGGCCCGCCGACCTCGAGGTAGCGGACGGTCCCGCTGTAGACGAACAGCAAGACGGCGGAGGCTGCGGTCTGGATGCTCGCGGGGACGGCAGCGACGAGGAGCGACGACCGCGACACCGCCATCACCACGAGGAGGCGGAACGCGAAGATGGACGAGAGCGCGATTACGAGCACGTCGAAGACGAACGTCTGTCCCAGCGGCGTGAGGACGGTGACGACGGCCGCGGCTGTCAGCGCGACGACGAGGATGAGTTCACAGACGAGCGCCAGGAGCGAGGAACGGTTGGGCGTGAGCTTCCCGCCGAGGAAACGGTCGACACCGGCGGTCCCGACGGAGGCGATGACCGTCGGGATACCGATGTAGAACACGCCTTCCCAGGCGTCCTGGCCGACGATGAACACCCGCCGCCACGACGCCGTCGCCGTTCCGGAGTCGAAGGCCGCGATGCCGGCCATCGCGGCGATGAGGAGAGCGAAGCCGAGGCTGGTGTACCAGCGCGGCGCGCGGAAGATGAACCGCGACAGCCCGGCGAGGTCGCTCTGTGTCGCCGTCATCGTTCCCACCTTTCCCGCCGAGGTGGTAAAGTCCTCTCCTTCGCCGTCAGACGGGTGGCAGACGCTCTCACCGTCCTGATTTTTCTCGATGGTGTCGTGTAACGAACGCGGTCGTGTCCGGCCGAATCAGCGGCGACAGCGCGCGACGAAGTTCTCGAACACCTCGTCGCCGCGTTCGGTGTGGGCGACTTCGGGGTGCCACTGGACGCCGTAGAGGTCCCGGTCCGCGTCGCTCATCGCCTCGACACCACAGACGTCGCTCCGGGCAGTGAGAGTGAAACCTGACGGGAGCTCTTTCACCTCGTCGGCGTGACTCGCCCAGACGCGCGTCGTGGGGGCGAGCGAACCGACGAGCGGGTCGTCGGGGTCGACGATTTCGACGTCGACGTCGGCGTAGCCGCCGTAGTCGCCGCTCCCGACGGTGCCGTCGAGTTCGTCCGCGATGAGTTGCATGCCGAGGCAGATACCGAAGACGGGAACGTCGACGTCGAGGTAGTCACGGGCGCGGCCGACGCGGTCCATCGACGGGCCGCCGGAGAGGACGACGCCGTCCACGTCCCCGACGACGTCCGCCGGGGGCGTCTCGTTGTCCACGAGAGTCGCGTCGACGCCGAGGTCACGGAGCGCACGCTGTTCGAGGTGGGTGAACTGCCCATGGTTGTCGACGACGGCGATACGGGTCATTGCGCCGAGATAGTCCGGACGGCGGTAAAAGCGAATCGAAACCCGTCGTTCCTGCGACCCGAACGCGGGCCGCGTGTTCGGTGCGGACGTCAGCGTGCCGACGGGAGGCGGGGTAGCGGCCTCGCTGTCGCCTGGGGCGGTCACCGCCGGAGCGACACACCGTCACGGTTCGCACAGGACGGGACGGTCGCCGGCCCGAATCTCGAACCGCGACCCACCGTCACGTCCCTCGACCGCCGCGATGCGCCAGCCGTGTGCCTCGACGATTTCGGCGACGATGGCGAGGCCGAAGCCCGTCCCGTCTCCGGCCGTGGTGTACCCCGATTCGAACACCCGGTCGCGGTCCGCGGGCGGGATGCCGGGGCCGTCGTCTTCGACGTAGAACCCGTCGTCGAGCGTCCCGACGCGGACGGTCACGTCGTGGCCCGCGTGCTCGACGCTGTTCCGGTAGAGGTTCTCGAAGACGCCCTTGACGCGGCCGGGGTCGGCGTCGATGTGCGCCTCGGCAGTGACCGACAGCGTCGCGTCGGCCGTGGCGACGTTCCCCCACGTCGACTCGGCGACCGACCGGAGGTCGACGGCTTCGCGGTCGCTGACGACCTCGCCCTGTCTGGCGAGCGTCAGCAGTTCGTTCAGCAGTTCGTCCATCCGGACGAGCGCGTCCGCCACCGTCGACAGCGACTCGTCCGTCGCGCCGTCTTCGGTACGGGCGAGTTCGAGGTGGCCCTGCGCGACGTTCAGTGGGTTCCGCAGGTCGTGGCTGACGATGCTCGTGAACTGATCGAGGCGGTCGCGCTCGTGGCGGAGTTGCCAGAGGCGTTCGGTCTCGTCGTTGACGTCGACGACGGTCCCGATGACCGCAGGGTCGTCGTCGAGTTCGATGCCGCGGGCGAGGAGCTCGACGTTGACCGTCCCTCCGTCGCGTCGCCTCCCGATGTACGGTTCACGGAGCGACGCACCCTGGTCGGCCTCGACACGAGCGACGTTCTCCGCGAGACGGTCCCGGTCGGCGGCTTCGACGAGCGAGAACAGCGACTCGCCCGCGAGCACGTTCGACTCGGCCGGGGAGCCGAACAGTTCTCCGAACCGCTCGTTGTGGTAGACGATGATCCCGCCGCGGGCGATGTAGAGGCCGAGGAGGTTCTGCTCGACGAGGAGCTGGTAGCGGTCCTTCGCCTCCTGGAGAGCGCGTTCTCGTTCCTTCCGGTCGGTGACGTCACGCAGGACGCCCACCGACCCCTGGAACCGCTCGCCCTCGTACGGAAGGACACCCATGTGGTCCTCGCAGGGAATCCGGTCGCCGGACTTCGACTCGACCGTCACCTCGAACCTGACGCTGTCGGGGCCATCGGCGGACAGGATTCGGCCGAGGTTGCGTTCGGCGGTGTCGACTGCCGCCTCGTCTTTAATTATCGAGGGGTCGCTCCCAACCAGTTCGGCGCGGCCGTACCCGACGAGTTCGCTCATCGCCTCGTTCACGTACGTGAACCGGCCCTCGTTGTCGAGGACGTACACCGGGTCGTCGAGCGCCTCGACGAGCGTAAAGAACCAGGCGCTGTTCTGCGCCGCGCGGACGTGCTGGACGTCCTCGCGGATGCGTCTGGCGACGTACTCGTAGGTGTCGGGACCCCCCTTCTGGACGTAGCTCGTCGCGCCGGCGTTGAGCGCGTCCGCGGCGACTTCCTCACTGCCTCTGCCGGTGAGGAGGACGAACGGTAACGCCCCGTCGGGGAACCGCGTCCGGACCGCCCGGAGGAGTTCGAGTCCGTCCATCGCCGGCATCTGGTAGTCGCTGAGGACGCAGTCGACGGCGTCGACGTCTTCGGTCAGCTGTTCGAGAGCGACCCGGGGATCGGTTTCGGTCAGCACCTCGAACCGGTCGTCGGCGCGCTGGAGGAACTCCGCAGTCATCCGTGCGAAGGCAGGGTCGTCGTCGACGTGGAGGACGCGGAGCGTGCCTGCCGAGCCACCATGGCGTGCCATGCGTTCTACTACGTCGTGTAGAATTTCGGTATATTAAGACCTTTGACAGCCGAGACACGTCGCGTCGGGGCGGGTCGGCGTCGTCCCGGTTTCACGGGCGTGCGCCCGCCGCGGAGTTCCGGACCGAGACGACGGCGAGCAGGAGGAGGCCACTCAGGAACACCGGGAGGAGCCAGACGGCACGGGTGATGTCCGTCGCCTCGGCGGCGAACCCGACGAGCGCGGGCGAGACGACGGCGCCGGCGGTGGCGGCGGCGTTCGCGACGGCGTTGATGGGGCCGCTCACGTCCGGGAGGTCTCCCGTCGCCCACGCCTGGACGGTGGGGTAGACCGCCGAGAGGAAGAAGCCGAGCGCGAAACTCGCGGCGCCGGCCGCGAGCACGGTCCGGACAGAGAGCAGTGTGAGGAGCGCGACGCCGCCGCCGACGGCGGCCGCGAGGACGACTCGCTCGGGGCCGACGTGGTCGACGGCGCGCCCGGCGAGAAAGCGCCCCGGGACGTACGCGACCAAGTAGACAGAGAGGAGCAGCGTGGCGGTCGCTCGGGGGAGGAACGTCGTCGCGTAGAAGGGGAGCCAGGTGAAGACGCCGGCCTCGACGGCGACCGAACAGAGGAGCGCGAGCGCCATGGTCCGGACCGTCGGGTGCGCGAGCAGGTCGGGGAGACTCGAGAGGGCGAACGACCGCTCGCGGTCGACGGAGGGCGGGAGGTCCAGACGGGAGGCGGCGACGGCGAGGACGCCGAAACAGGCCGCAGCGACGAGGTAGGTGAACCGCCAGTCGCCGAGGGTGATGGCCGCGGTGGCGAGGAGCGGCCCGGTCGTCGCACCGACGGCCCACGACATCTCGTAGCGACTGAACGCCCGGGGACGCGCGTCGGGGTAGAGATGACTCAGCACGGGGCGGTCGAGCGCCCGGACGACGCCCGCGGCCGCCGTCGCGCCGACGATGGCGACGACGAGCAGGGCGAACGTCGGGACCCACCACACCGCGAGCAGTGCGAGGGCGACGCCAGCCAACCCGAGAGTCAGGGCCCGTTCCAGATAGACGTCGCCGGCGCGGAGGCCCACGACGAGGACGGTGAGGAACGAGGCCGCGGAGGCCAGCGGCGCGAGCAGGCCCAACTGTGCCTCTGTGGCGCCGAACGCCGTCTGGAAACTGGGGAGCAGCGCCCCGCGGGTCTGCAAGAGCAGGCCGACGAGCGCCGCGAACGCGAAGACGACCAGCGCCCACTGCCGGCGGAGCGACGTGTCGAGGGCGTCGGGTTCGTCCGCGGCCCGGGTGTCCACGCCGGGACCGTGGTCGGGGTCCGTCTGGTCCGCCGTCGAGTCCATGCGAAGGCGTCGACACGGCCCAGTGAAAAACTCCCTGAGACGCGGCTGGTCAGCAGTCGTCGGAGAGGTCGTCCGAGGGCGACGCAGCGGACCCGCCGGACTCGCCGGACTCGGCCCGCTCTCTCGCCGACTCGAAGCCGAGTTCGGCTTGTTCCTTGCTCCGGCGTTCCTCGCGGGCGGCGAGCGCCTCCGTGGTGGGCGCGGCGTCGTCGTCGATGCGGGCGAAGGAGTTGTGCACCTTCGCGTGGCACCACCGGCAGAGCGTCACGGTAATCTCGTGGCTCGTCCCGCGGTCGTGGTACGAGAGGTGGTGCGTCTCGAGGAGCGGCCGGGCCGACTCGTGGGCGAGACGAACCTCCTCGAGCCCACACCGCTGGCAGGCGCTCTCTCTGGCCGTCGAGCGGTAGTGGGGGCAGTCGCGCCACTCGACGCCGTCGTCGGCCACGACGCACTCGTAGTCGGCCCGCCGGCGTTCCGCGGCGAACTCGGGGTCGTGACCCGCCCGTTCGAGGGCGTACCGACACCGACCGTCGCTCGTCAGGTGGTCGCACGGGCCGGCGAACTCGTAGGGGTCGTCGACGCCGACGGGCGTTCCCTCGGGCGTGCGCTCCATAGGCGAGACAGGGTGTGAGTGAAGTTGAAGCTGTGGGCGAGTGCAGACGGAGACGTACGCGGGACAGGTGGTGGGTGAGAACCAGCCCCGACGGCACGCCCGTCGGGACACGCGCTCACTGCGCTCGCGGGACGCTGATGTCCCGCACGTCGCCGCCACAGGTGGGACAGCGCATCGGCTGTGTCTCGGCGTCGGTACGCCTGCCGCAGTCGAGACACTCGAACGTCCGGACGTTCGGCGTGTCGTACGGGTCGTGTGGCATCGTATCAAGTCGTTTGGTAGCACGGGTCATAAACCGGTGGACCGATTCCAGCCGCGTGGGAACGCGCTCGCGGGCGACCGACGGGGACGCGAGCGCTTTTGTCCTCCCCGAACCAGACCCGAACGTGAACGCGCGGCTCGTACACGAACACGACGGGGGGACCCGGACGCTCGCCTCGCGGGTCGAAGTCGCGGAGTCGAAACTGGCGCAGGCACGCGGACTGATGTTCCGCCGGTCCGTCCCCGACAACTTCGCACTCGTCTTCCCGTTCGACGGGGTCGAGCGGCGGAGCCTCCATATGGTCTGCGTCCCGTTCCCCATCGACGCGGTGTGGCTCTGCGGAGAGGAAGTCGGCCAGGTCAAACGGCTCGGGGCGTGGACGGGCCTCGGCTGGGGCCGGGCGGACTGTGTGGTCGAGTTGCCGGCGGGTGCCGCCAGCGACGTCGCAGTCGGCGACCGAATCCGCGTCGTCGACGGGTGAGCGGGCACGACGCCGGCGAACTGTTCCCAAACCGGCCGATTTATAACGAGGGGCACGTATCGTCCCCTTACAATGTCGGAACACACCCCGACGGAGGATAGAGGAAGTCGCCGCGAGGCGGCTGGCTGTGAAATTCCCCGGCGAGACTGACCGACAGGACCCCATTTTGACAGACACCAACCTCTTCGAGGGTAGCGACGGCTCCCTCGTCTCCGACACGACGGTACAGTTGCTCGACACCACGCTGCGCGACGGCGAACAGGCGCCCGGCATCTCGCTGACGCCGAGCGAGAAGGCCGACATCGCCCGCGCGCTCGACCGTGCGGAGGTGCAGTACATCGAAGCCGGCAGCGCCTGCACCGGTACGGGCGAGCGCGAGACCATCCGGAAGGTGACGTCGCTGGACCTCGACGCGACGGTGACCTCGTTCTGCCGCGGCATCCAGACGGACGTCGACCTGGCGCTCGACTGTGGCGTCGACGGCATCAACCTCGTCGTCCCCGCGAGCGCGCGGCACATCGAGGACAAGGTCGGGACGACGTACGAGGACAACGTCGCCTCGACCGAGGAACTGGTCGAGTACGCCAAAGACCACGGCCTCTGGGTCGAAGTCATCGGCGAAGACGGGTCCCGGGCGGACCTCGACTACCTCGAAGAGCTCCTGGGCAGCGCGCTCAACGCGGGGGCGGACCGCATCTGTTTCGCGGACACGGTCGGCCACGCGGGGCCCGAGCGCGCCTACGAGGCGGTCTCGCGGCTCTCGAAGCTCGGTCCCACCGGTACCCACACCCACGACGACCTCGGGCTGGGGATGACGAACGTCTACGCCTCGCTGAAGGCGGGGGCGGACCTCGTCCACTGCACGGTCAACGGCATCGGCGAGCGTGCGGGCAACGTCGCCATCGAGGAGGTGGCCATCGCGCTGCACCACGTCTACGGCGTCGACACGGTCAAACTCGACGAACTGTACGACCTCGCACAGGTCGTCTCCCGGCGGACGGGCGTCGAACTCCCGCCGAACAAGGCCGTCGTCGGGCAGAACGCCTTCACCCACGAGAGCGGCATCCACACCGACGGCACCCTGAAGGACGACGCGATGTACGAGCCATATCCGCCGGAGACAGTGGGTCGGGAGCGCCGACTCGTCCTCGGCAAGCACGCGGGACGGGCCGGCGTGCGGGCCGCGCTCGACGAACACGACGTCGACGTCTCGACGAACGAACTCGAACAAATCGTCCAGCGCGTGAAGGAACTCGGCGACCGGGGCAAGCGCGTCACCGACGCCGACCTCCTCACCATCGCGGAGGACGTCCAGGGGCGCGAGCGTGACCGCCGGGTCGAACTCGTCGACCTCACGGCCGCCTCCGGTGGACGGACCCCCACCGCGAGCGTCCGTCTCCTCGTCGACGGCGAGGAGCGGGTGGCGAGCGGGACCGGGTCGGGACCGGTCGACGCCGCCGTCGAGGCCGTCCGCGCCGCGCTCACCGCCAGCGCCGACGCCGAACTGGAATCGTACCACGTCGACGCCATCACCGGCGGGACCGACGCGATGGTCACCGTCGAGGTGGAGATGTCCCGCGGCGACCGCTCCGTCACCGTGGCCGCCTCCGACGCCGACATCACCCGCGCGAGCGTCGAGGCGATGGTCGACGCGCTCGACCGCCTGCTCGTGGCCGACTCGACGCACGTCCCGGCCGACGACTGACGACCCCACACGCCTCGCCACGCGGACGACGGGACACGACGAGGAGGTGGGCGGGAGTCGCCCGCCGCGTGTGGTGCGGCGGGGTGAGTCGGCGCGTGCGAGCGCCGACGCCCGCTGGCGACGTCGGTCCCGCCGTCACACGCGCCGGTGGCGCAGTGCCGTGATTTATCCATCGCGAGCCGTAGGTTGGGACGTGCCATCGGAGCAGTCCACGCCGTTCCTCTCCGCCGCTGCCGTCGTCGCGTTGCTCGGCTGTCTCCTCGTCACGGCGACGCCGCTCGTCGCCGGGGCGAACCGGGCGTTCGTCGGGAGCATCGTCACGAGCGGCCTCCTGGGGGTCGTGTTCGCCGGACAGAACCTCCGACTCTACCGGGCGCAGTCGGCTCCCTCGGTCCCAGCCGCGACGCTGACCGTCGTCTTCGGCGGGTGGTTCATGCTCGCACCGCTGTTGTACGACGTCGGGTTCGTCGCGACGGCCGGAACGCAGTTCGGCGGCCTGCTCGTCGCGTCGTTCGCGCTGTACATGCTCGTGTCCGCCGTCACCCCACCGCGCTGACGCCGAAGCGACGTGTAAAAGTCGGACGCGTCCGTACGCTCGTCCGTGCCGGAGTATCTCGTCGAGGTGAAGCAGTCGGCGCGGAAGTCGAACGCCGCCGTCGGGAGCGTCGTCTGCCAGCGTGGCGCCTCCCACCGGTTCGACTCCCGCGACGAGGCCGAAGCGTGGGCGGCCGGCCTCGCCGGCGACGACGCACACGTCTGGATCCGTGCCGCGAACCCGGACGACCGCTCCGACGTCGACGCGTACCTCGTCGGGTGGCTCCACCGGGGGACCGCACCGCTCGACGGGACGTTCGGCGCGGACGCCGACGCCACCGAGCGTCCGGGCGGAGACGAGCACGAACAGGCGTGGCTGGCCGACTACGAACGCGTCGCCGAGTCCGCCGACGACACGACGGGACGGCGCGGGGGCGAACGCATCACCGACTGGCTCGCGTCACAGTGAGTCGCCACAGCCGGGACACGCGTCGGGATACCGTCGGCCGTCGACGACGGAGAGGCCGTACTCGGCGTTGTTCGGTGCTTCGCGGTAGATGCGGTCGCCGCAGGTGTCACAGGTCTTCATGAGGGTCGAACGATGGCCGGGTCGATGCACACGGGTCACATCAGCGTTTCGGCGCCGTTGTCTTCGCTGAGAGTCGGCAGCCTCGACACACAGGAGAGACACGCCCGCGCCGGCCGCATGGTCGAAGTCCGACTTCAGGAGGCCGGCGCGGGCGCGTGGTCAGAGAGGCCAGTTCGCCGGTTCACGAGCCGACCCCATTGTGTGTCCCGGTTCGAAGCCGATGTCGGCCACGCGGTCAGTCGTCTGCCGGGTCGACCCGCGAGACCGGGCTACACACCGGAACCTGGGGCGGGGAGAAGAGCACGAACGGTACGTCCGTCTCGTGGATGCGGTCCTCGTAGCACGTCTCACACTCGGTGAAACCCGCGTCGTGTGCCGACGCGCGTGAGAGCGCCCGCGACGAAGGCGGACAGTGACGGCAGCGGAGGCTCGTATGGAAGACGGCCGAACTGCCAGCGCGTGGAACGTAGACGGTTGAAGATCGCGACGGCGGCATTGTAACGTCTGTCCACTCAGAGTCGGTCACAGATGTTATACGCTCGCATCCGAGCATCAATGTTGAGAATTATGGAATAAATTCAACAATTCGTGAACGAACACCGTCTACTCGGAACGGCGGTGGGCGTGACCAGCTCGTGTTGCACGACGTATCGTCGTCCTCGCCGACGAGGTCCAGTCGGCCGAGGTCGATGGAGAACCAGCTGAGGCGTCGAGCGAACCGAGTCTGGACGTGGTCCGCGTCGGGAGCCGGAACGGGGAGCGGCCCAAACGTCGCCCGCGACCCCTGTGACGATACCGTCGATACGAGCCGAATCCACTATTCTGTCAGAACAGATCGTGTGGCATCAGTTCCAGCCGACACATGTCGTGGAGCCGTCAGAGTCCGTTATCACCGATCATCCGATATCAGCGGTGCGAGGCGCTCTCGATTCACGAGAGCGGTGATTCGCCGAACCGACTGAGCCCCGGCACTTCTCAGCGTCGTAGAATATGCGTTCACGCATATATGTTTCTTTATAAAGATAATGAAAAATTATTATATATACTGAATGCAATAATACGGTAGTCATGACGAAGCACTGTGACCAGATCCGTGACCAAATTCGGGAACTCGAGGAGAAGGCGGAGTGGCTTCAGACGTTGGGCCTCACCAGTCTGGGACTCGTCTTCCTGGTCAAGCAGGTACAGGCAGAGATCGCGGAGAGAGAAGCGGAGTTGAAAGAGTGTGACCCACAGGAGAGCCCTGCCCTCTCAGATCCGAAGGTCTTCGGTTCCGAGGTGACGCAAGGCCTACCGGAGTACGAACTCGTGGCCGGGAAGGATACGTTGGCACGCGTTTTCGTCGGCGCCAAACAGCCGGTCGTATTGCCGCTTGCCGAGAGCGAATCCACGGACGAGTACGGGTCGCCCTCGGCGGAGTCGCAGTTCGGCGGGCTATCGTTCCCGGATGGCTCACACTTCGACGTGCCCGTACACGGGTCATCGCAGCTCGATTTTGCCACGCTCACCATCTCTGGTCCGGGTGGACTCAACTTCGAAGTCCCAGGCCAGATGTCCGAGCACTTCACGAACACCGCGAAGAGCCTTTCCGAAGAGGACAATGTCAACTTCTACATCGACGGTGATCAGGTCGCGCGCGTCGGGTCGTACCGCCTCGTGGCACGATTCTACCGCGACGGCATCCTCGTCGGTACCAACGACCTGGGCACCCACCGGTTCAACGACACCAAAGACTTGCGGCTGCTGATCACCGTCGATACGTTCCCGATGTCGGTGGAGGCGTGGTCTACCGTGTTTGACGCACTGGAGTTCCTCCAGCGCAACATGCCCGTTCGAGCAGGTATCGCACCGATGGATAGCGACCTCTCGGCAGGCCTTCGGTTCTACGTCGACCCCGAGCCGTTCGACCCGGACTGGCCCGCGTGGGGACCCGTGAAACAGCGCTTCACGGGTTTCAACCAGGAGCAGGCCGCGAACGGTAGCCCGGACGTTGCAGACAAGGTGATGACAGTGAGGACACAGCAAACACAGGAAGGACCCCTGGGAGGGACGGCCCAGATGCCGGGGGACGTGTCAGGAGTCGTTCTCAATGTCAACCCACCGGGAGACAGTTACTTCGCCACCATTGTGAGCCAAGAGATCGGGCACAACTTCGACCTCGGGCACGCTCAGGACCCCCAAATCCCGGCAGAGTCCGCGTTCGACCTTCTGCACAGGAAATCCCTCTCCGCAGCACGGAACGTGATGTACAATCCGGTTGGCAGCAACGAGTTCTGCCTGTTCAGTGCCCAAGATTGGAGTACGCTCCGAAAGGGACTGTTACAGCTAAACTCGACGGGGCCAGAGTGAGACGCGTCGTTAGTCCTTGGCCTCGTGACGACGGGTTCGTGTCTCGAAGTTCACCTATCACGGCCCTCCGAGGGTTCGGACAGAGCGGAGGAGTACACGACTCGGGCGACTCGCAGTCTCGCACCACTCGTCGGAACAGGGTCGAAAGAAGCGCCGAGGGTGAGATTTGAACTCACGTGTCCGAATGGACAGTAGATTTCGAATCTACCGCCTTGGCCAGGCTAGGCTACCTCGGCTCACTCGACAGTGGACGGCGAGGTAAGTAATGGGTTTCGGTTTCCGAAAGTGACACACAGCGGGGGGGTTCGTCGACTCAGGAGTCGACGACGAGGTAGGTGCGTGCGCCGCGGCGTTCCAGCGAACACTCGACGGCGTCGAGCCCCTGCATGCGGACGTAGTCGTCGACGGTGTCGGCCGGAAGTTCGGTGATTTCGATGCGGCGGCGGGTTCTGAGCTCACGGGTGTCGTTCGCGGCGAGCATAGTAACGAGGAGGGTGCGGATCGGCTTGTAGCTCTGCCTAGCGCGGTGAAAGTGAAAGTACGGGACTGCGAGGCCACCGCGAGTGAGGGCGTCACTGGCGCGTCACGCGCTCGAGACAGTCGCACTCGTCGGCACTCACACGCTGCTCGATTCGGGCTGGCGTCCCAGTGATATCACTCATTTTACACAACAGCTATTATCGCGAACGGAGTATTCGAACGTGGAGGGATACACAGTCACACGCTCCCTCCCATTCCCTCGCGTCGTCGGCCGCTGAGCCGTCGCTGGCGTCAGCCACGTCCGGACGGCCACTCCTTCACCCGTCGACGTCGTCGCCCACCGCGTCGTCGGTCGACTCCGGCCCCGACAGGTGCGACGTGTCCGCGAGGATGTCGACGTCCCAGCCCCAGGGGTACGAAGCGAGTCTGGTGACGCCGGCGAGTGGCGTCGGTGTCTCTCTCCGACCGGTGAACGCGGCGACGACGCTGGCGACGGTGAGGCCGTGGCCGACGAAGAGACTCGTCTCGGGGCTGTCGCCGAGAAGTCGTCTGACCGCCCGGACGGTTCTCTCTGTGGCCTCCGTGTCGGTTTCGGGGTAGTTCGGGCGGAGCACCGAGTCGTGCGTGGGGTCGACGGTGTCGAACCGCTCGGCGAGTTTCCGGGGCGTCAGTACCGACGGCGCGACGTCAAACCACGCGGGGTTGAGGTGCTCGGAGAGGCCGTGGTCGACGAACACGGGTCGGTCGAGCGCGCGGGCGACGAGGTGGGCCGTCTCCGTCGCCCGGACGAACGGCGAGGCGTAGATGGCTTCGACGCCCTGTCCGCGGAGGCGCTCGCCGACCCGTTCGGCCTGCCAGCGCCCTCGCTCGGTCAGCGGCGGGTCGTGCGGCCTGTCGGCGTCTTCCGCCCACGAGGGGTCCACCTCGTCGCGGCGCTCCCCATGCCGGACGAGCCACAGGACACGACTCATGCCCCTACTCACGGGGGAGCGGAGTATGTATGTTGTGTCGCCACCCGCCGCACGGGGAGCCGCCCGAGTCGGACCGATGTCTCACCGACCCGGGACAGGAGGACGCCGGTACGCCGTCGTCGGGCCCTCTCAGAAGAGATGGTCGTCGACACGCGTGGCCGGGCCGCCGACGTGCCAGACCCGCGACTCCAAGCCGAGCGACTCCACCTCCGCGGCGACCCGGTCGGCGTGCCGTGCCGTGGTGTTCAGATACGCCGTCGCGCCGGTGTCCGACGAGAAGTAGACGGGCAGGCCCTCCTCGCGGAGGCGACCGGCGAGGTCGTACAGGCGAACCGTCTCGGGCCGCCAGTAGAGCCAGCCGTCGGGGCCGGTCATCGTCGTCGCGAGGAGGCTCAGCGAGTCCCGTTCGGCGAGCGCGAACGTGCTCGCGAAATCACCACGGCGAATCGCGTCTCTGACCGCCGCGAGCGTCTCGTGGACGGACGCGAGGCGGGCCTCGAAGAACGGCGAGGCGGGCGTCTCGGCGTGGGCGCGCGAGGTCCGCTTGTACGCGGGGACGAGTCCGACGACCATCCGGACGTCCTCGGTGAACGCCGCGTCCAGACGCTCGCCCACGCAGTCGTCTGCCGGGAGTCGCGCGCGGAGTTGCGCGTACCCGCCGGGGACGCTGCGGGCCGCAGACGTCGCCCCACGCCGCGCGAGCGCCGACAACTCGGAGCGCGAGAGCGACAGGTCGGCGGCCGCGGTGGCCGCGACGGCGAGCGCCGCGTACGCCGACGCCGACGCACCCAGGCCGACGTTCGAGGCGAACGTGTTCACCGACTCGACCCGCGCGCCCGACGCGAGTTCGGCGCGGTCACGGACCACGTCGAGGACGGTACGGACACGGTCGAACCCCTCGTCGTCGACCGGGTCGCCGTCGACGAGGCACGTGTCGGAGTCGTGGCCGAACTCGACGGTCGTGCGCGTCTCCGAAGGTGCAGTACAGACCGA
This sequence comes from Salinigranum sp., assembly GCF_041641895.1. Lineage (NCBI taxonomy): Archaea > Methanobacteriati > Methanobacteriota > Halobacteria > Halobacteriales > Haloferacaceae > Salinigranum > Salinigranum sp. Next base: position 27,469 of record NZ_JBEPXO010000043.1, read on the forward strand.
GATGGAGTCGTGGTACGGGACGTTCCGCGTCCGGTCACGGAGTCCGTGATACTTGACGAGTCCCTGAATCGGGTGGGCGCGGCCGGTCGCTTTCATCGGATGAGCGTCACTGTCATAGTGTGTCCGGAGTCGTCTCCGCCCGCGCGCCGACGCTACGGGGCCAGTCGACGGGGGTGATCGGATACGTGTGTCTCCAGTGGCCCGGGGCTCATAACTGTGCGCGGCGGCGACGGACGGGTGCGAGACAGGGGGCCACAGGACGCGACTGAACGCCGCACCCGGGCGTGACAACGCGCCACACGTTTAATAGCTGTCCGGGCCCTTGTCGCGACATGACACGGCACCACACGGCGTACGTCGAGACGCTGGTCCACGTGAACTGTGGGAACTGCGACGGCTACTGGGGGCTGAGCGACATCGACGTCGACGAAATCACGGCCGAGCAGTGGTACTGCACCCACTGCGGGCACGAGGCGGAACTCGGCGAACTGGTCCGAGGCGACTGAACGCGACCGACACCCACCGATGAAGATATACACCAAACGCGGCGACGAGGGACAGACCGACCTGCGAGACATGTCGCGGGTCTCCAAGGCGAGCCCACGCATCGAGGCGTACGGCAACGTCGACGAACTGAACAGCCTCGTCGGACGGGTCCGCCCGACCGGCTACGACGACGTCGACGAGTGGCTCCGGGAGATACAGAACCACCTCCACATCCTCCAGGCCGACTTCGCCAACCCCGACCCCGACGAGGATGACCCCGTCGTCCGGGCGGAACACACAGAACAGCTCGAGACGTGGATCGACACCGCCGACGAGGAACTCGAACCGCTGACGGCGTTCATCCTCCCAGGCGGGGGCGACGCCGGCGCGCGACTCCACCACGCCAGAGCGGTGTGTCGGCGCGCCGAACGCCGTGCCATCGTCCTCATGCAGGACGAGCCGATCAACGACGAGACGGTGGCGTATCTGAACCGACTCTCCGACCTCCTGTTCGTGCTCGCTCGCCTCGTGAACGCGCGCGACGGCGTGCCCGAGGAGAACCCGACGTACTGATACTGGGGGGAGCGACGCTTCCCCGTCGACTCGGTGGGAAACAACGGCTATGTACCGAGCACACGTACCGCACGGTATGACCGACGAGGACGCTCGCGACGCCGGCGGAGACGCCCTCAACGACAGTCCGGACCGAGGGCGCGAGCACATCGAAGTGCTCAGAGAGACGATCGACCGTAACCGCGACAGCGGCTGGGAACAGTACAGCGAGCGGTACCGCTTCACCGTCGTCGGCGACGGGCGGATACGGGTCTCGGCCGTCGACCGGAAGCCGACGCCGGGGCGCGCGATGGAGACCACGGTCGACCACGTCGTGAGCGTCGAGGGCGGCGTCGCGGTCGACTGCAACTGCTTCGCCGCACGGCGGCGGTTCGACCAGCAGTCGTGTCGGCACATGCGTGCCGTCGACGCCCACCCGTTCATCTGAGGTGCGCCCGCTGCGGCGTCGAGGCCCGGCGGACGGGCAGTCGCCCAATGCGCGGACGGAGGGCGCCGCCGGGTCCTAGAAGAGGTCGCGCTCCTCGTACACCTCGGCCGCCTCGCGCACGTGCGCCGCGTTGATCTCGGCGTCGTACTCCTCCTCGAGTTCGTCGGCGATGGCGAGTAGCTTCTCCTTCTCGGCACCGCTGGGACGGAGCGCGTTGTAGATTTCGAGGATGCGGTCGTCCGGGACGGCCGTCAGTTCGGCGGCCCGACGGAAGTTCCGTGCGAGCTGCGGTCGACCGGCGTCCTCTGCGATTCGGGCCTGCTTCTCCAGCGTCTCCGGCGCGATAACCAGTTCCGAGCCGTCGACTTCGCCGTCGACGATTTTCTCGAGCGTGATGTCCGAGAGCTTGGTCCCGGCGGGCGTTTCGACGTCGTCCGGGTTGTCCGCGAGCGGGTAGTGAATGTCGTCTGCCATGGTTACTCGAAGGCCACCTCCATCTCCATCGGGGGTTTGTTCTCGTCTTTCAACTGCATCTCCTTGATGTGCCAGAGCGCCGCGAGCGCCTGGTACTTCGGGCGCGTCATCGGGTCGTTGGCGACCGGCACGGGTTCGGGCGTCTCGCCCTTGGCGTACAGCGCCGCGTTCTTGCCGATGGCCCGGAACGTCTCGAGGTCGATGAGCGGCGCCTGCGGGAACAGCTCCAGGTTGCTGAGCGGGACGAGGTCCTCCTGGTGGATGAGCGTCGTCCCACGGGTCTGGATGCCGATCGAGATTCCCGACCCGCTGAGCTTCGCTCCCCGGAGCCCGATGACGCCGAGGTCGAGGCTGTCGTGGAACCGCACGACGCGGGCGGAGAGGCCCTCCTCTTCGATGCCGGCCATCATCTCGCGGAGCGCGTCCGCGAGTTTGACGCCCGAGAGCGTCTCGTCTTTCATCTCGCCGAACCCGACGCTGATGGCGATGACCACCTCGTCGGTGTCGGTTCCCTCCTCGGCCTCGCCGGCCTCCGTGAGCACCAGTTTCCGTTCGTGCTGCTGTGCCTGGGCCATCTCAGATGTCCTCCGGGTCGACCGCGAACCGGACCTTCTTCTTCTCCTCCCAGGCGTCGCCTTCGAGTCGGTGACCCGTCCCGGGACCCTGGTACTCGTTGGGGTCGTTGACGGCACTGATGACGTCGAACTCGCCGTCACCCAGGAAGATGCCGGACGTCTGGATGTAGTCGCCGGCGACGCGACCTTTGAGCATACCGAGCATGTTCTCGGCGATGTCCTCGAAGCCGTTCGCGGCCAGTATCTTCACCACGTCCGCGCCGGTCACGCCCTCTTCCATCAGTTCCTCCGCGGCCTTGATGTCCTCGGAGACGCTGCGGTCGGGCATGTCCTTGCTGCCGTCTGCGTAGATGGCGGCTTCGACCTCCTCGTCGGAGATGGGTGGGAACCCGAGTTCCTCGAAGACGACCTGGAGCGCCTTGACGGCCCGTTCGCGGTACTCGAGGACCGTCTCCTCGTCGACCGGTTTCGTGCCCCCTTCGACCTGCAGGTCCCGCTGGAGGATGTTGTACTCGTCGAAGTCGTAGGAGTCGAACGTCGACCCCGCGAACATGTTGTCGTAGTTCGGGACGGCGCTGTAGCCCGAGAAGATGAAGTCGGTGCCGGCGAGGAACTGCGGCATCATCCGGGCCGTCCGACGCTTCTCCGAGTGGGTGAACGTCTGGTCGTTTCCGGAGGCGACTTCGAGGTCGGCCATCATCGTGATGAGGTTCTCGGCCGCCACCTCTTTGACGCCTGCCGGGACCGACGTGGGGATGGCGATACAGCTGATGCCGCCGTTCTGGAGGCCCTGGACGCCACAGCCCTTGGTGACGAGGATGCAGCGCGTCTCGAGGTAGAGCATCGACTTGCCCTCGGCCTGGCCCATGTTGAGTTCCGAGCCGGCGCCGGAGGTGTACCGCATCTTCAACCCCCGCGACGCGTACCCCGACGCCAGGAACGCTTTCGACCACGGCGTGTCGTCGCCGTCTTTGAAGACGTCCTCGGTCCCGTACACGGACACGGTCTCGGCGTAGCTCGTCATCCCGCGCATGCCGAGTTCGAGTTCGGTCGCCTCCTCGACGGCACACTGCGGCAAGGTACCGCCGCGGCCGGTCTGGGCACCGATCTGGAGCGCGAGTGCGTTCAGCGGCGCCATCCGCGCGACGCCGACGGTCGTCTCGACCTCGTAGAAGCCGCGGAGGGTGGCCTCGGCCGCGTCGGCCGCAATCTGCGGCGCGTTGTCCTTGAGGCTCGTGACGTGCGCCTGGTTGCCCGGCGTCTGTCGCGTCCGCATCTTCTTCATCGCCATGATGATCTCGGCAATGTCGAGGTGGTTGACCACCTCGGTCAGTTTCGCGGGCGTCATGGCGGTCGACAGTTCGACGATTTCCGAACGCGGGACGTTGATGTCGACGAGTTTGCGGGCGAACTCCAGGGAGTCCGTCGCCATGGCCTCTTCGGCCTTCTCGACGTCGAGCGCGTAGTCGGCGATGAACCGGTCGATGAAGTCGAACTCCTCGCGGGTCTTCCCGTCCATCTCGACGATCTGTCCGTCCTCGACCGTCACGCTGGGGTCGGGGTCGTTCGGGCTCTCCATGGCGACGAACCCGACCTCCGGCCACTCGTTGACGAACCCGTCCTTGGTGACCTCACGCTCGTCGAGCGCCTCGAACCGCTTCGAGCGTTTGGGTGTCGTCTCCTCGACCTCCCCCGACCCGTCAGTACGCGGTGTGGTGTCGTCTGACGTTTCGTTGTCTGACATTACGGATGCGTACAGGGGAGCAACCGGCATATATGTTCACAGTTAATTATGGGGAATAAAGCAACGAAGTAATATCTAGTACAACTCTGCTTGTGTACGACGACGGATTCGGTGGTCGAGAGGGACGACTGGTCGCTGGGAAAGGTATTTTCCACCAGCGTCGTACGTCACCTCATGGCATACACCGCGGGTGTAGATATCGGGAACTCGAGCACCGAGGTGGCGCTCTTGCGGACGTCGGCGGATGGAACACACGAGTTCGTCGCCAGTTCCCTGTATCGGACGACGGGGCTGAAAGGGACGAAGAAGAACGTCCCCGGGGTGGTGAACGCGCTCTCACGGGCCGCGAGGAGTGCGGGAATCGACGTCGACGAGATCGACCGCGTCCTGCTCAACGAGGCGGCCCCGGTCATCGGCGACGTGGCGATGGAGACCATCACCGAGACGGTCATCACGGAGTCGACGATGATCGGTCACGACCCGTCGACGCCGGGTGGGGTCGGACTCGGCAGAGGGACGTCGGTCGAGATCACGGCGGACAGAGCCGACCACGACTCCGACGACCCGGTCGTGTTTCTCGTTCCCGAGACGGTCGACTTCGCAGTCGCCGCCGAACTCGTCAACGAGTGGGTCGACGACGGGTACGAGGTGAACGGGGCCATCGTCCAGCGGGACGACGCCGTGTTGATCCACAACCGCATCGACGTGGAGATACCCATCGTCGACGAGGTGTCCGACCTCGACAAGATTCCCCGTGGTCAGCCGACCGCCGTCGAGGTGGCTCCCCAGGCGACCGGGAAGTCCATCGACGAACTCTCGAACCCGTACGGCATCGCGACGGTGTTCGACCTCTCGCCGGAGGAGACACAGAAGATCATCCCGGTCGCGCGGGCACTCGTGGGGAACAAGTCCGCAGTCGTCATCAAGACCCCGAGCGGCGACGTCGAGGAGCGGACCATCCCGGCCGGGAAGCTCCAGATAATCAACGAACGTGG
>NZ_JBEPXO010000044.1:0-31697 GCF_041641895.1 Salinigranum sp.
GGCGTTCATCACCGACCGCCTGTTCGAGTCCCACTACGGCGTGGCACCGACCGTCGCGAAGCTCTGTTACCGGCTCGCCGGCCCCGCGGAACTCCGCCGGTACGACGCCGTCCACACGGTCTCGCCGGTGTTCGACTCGCCACACCCCGAGACGACGTACATCCCGAATTTCGTCGACACGAGCCGTTTCCGCCCGGGCCGCTCTGCGCTCGCCGAGGAGTTCACCGTCCTGGTCACCGCCGCACACATCCGCGAGAAGGGGTGGGACGTCGTCCAGAAGGTCGCCGACCGCCTGCCGTCGGATGTCCGACTCGCCGCCACCGGCGAGTGTTCGCACCCCCACGTCGACGCGCTCGGCTTCCTCGACGAGGACGCACTCGCCGACGCCTACGCCGCGGCGCACCTCGTCCTCCACCCGACCCGGGTGGACACCGACAGTATGGTCATCAACGAGGCGCTCGCCTCGGGGACGCCTGTCCTCTCCTCGCCGCTCTCGACCCACGTCCGAACCGACGAGGCCGCGATGCACGCCAACTCGGTGCGGGACATCGTCGACCGCATCACCGACCTGGCCGAGGAGTTCCGCACTGACCGCGAGCGCTACGACGCCCGTTGTGCGCTGGCGCGGCAACACGGGCGCAACCGTGACACGGAACTCGTCTACCGGCGGCTCCGCGGCCTGCTGTTCCCCGACTGGACGCCCGACGCGGGGTCGTCTGACCCGGCGTCGGCGTCCGAGCTGTCGACGCGTTCGAAGCCCCCGACGTCCGCCCTCGGCAACGGCGACGGACGGGCGAGTCGCGGAGGGACCGCGACCCGATGACCGGCTCGGAACTCGTCGACGAGTATCTCGCCCCCGGGTCGCGGAACCGGCGTCTCCTCCAGTACGTGCTGGTCGGGGCGCTCGGCCTCGGGGTCAACCAGGGCGTCCTGTTCCTCGCGACGGGCGTCGCCGGCCTCTCGTACGTCATCGGCGGCACGCTGAGCCGGGTGCTCAGCGTGTTGACCAACTACGCGGTCAACGACGCGTGGACCTGGGGCGGCCGCGGCGGCCCCGGTGCCCGCGAGTACGTCGTCCGCGGCGTGAAGTACGTCCTCACCCGCATCGTCGGCATCGGCATCGGCCTCGCGGCGCTCGTCCTGTTCGTCGAACTCCTCGACCTGCACTACCTCGTCGCGAACGTCCTCGCCGTCGGCGTGGGCATCGTCTGGGGGTTCGGCGCGAGCGAACGCTGGGTCTGGCGGTCCGAGGACGCCACGCCGACGCGGTTCGAACGCGCCCTCAAACGCCTGCAGGTGCGGCTGATGCGCCTGGCGGGACGGGACGCGCCCGCCGGCTCCGACCGCCGCGAACGCCCGGGTGTGCGCGAACGCCTCGGTGACCGTCGCGACCACTCGCTCGTCTCGGCGGCGCGTCGACGTCTCGACCGACTCGGCGACCGGTTCGACCGGGTGCGGACGCCGTCGGCCGGTACGGGCGCTCCGGCCGTCGACGGTGGGCAGGTCCAGCGACGGATTCCGACGCTCGACCGGCACGCACTCCGCGAGCGACTCGTCAATGTCGACCGAGCCACCCTCGCCGTGTTCGCCCTCGCCGGCGGCCTGTTCGTCGCCTTCACCGTGTACACCTCGCTCCTCTACCGGGGGTACCAGCTCACCGGCGCGGACTTCGGGTCGTATCTCCACATGTTCTGGACGACGGTCAACGGCCACGGCTTCCTCCAGCAGGGGAAGTTCCGCGCCGGCCACCCGAGCGGCGTCTACTGGGGGGCGCACTTCTCGCTGACGCTGCTGGCGTTCCTCCCGTTCTTCGCCATCTGGCAGTCGCCGTACGCGCTCCTCGTGGCGAAGTCGTTCGTCCTCGCCGCGAGCGTCCCCCTGCTGTGGTTCGTCGCGCGCGAGCACATCCAGAGCACGCGGCTCGCCGGCCTGGTCGTCCTCTCGTACGCGTTCAACCCGTTCCTCTGGTCGGCCTGGGCGTTCGACTTCCAGGAACAGTCGCTGTTGCCGTTGCTGGTGTTCGTCGGCTATCTGCTGTACGCCCGCGGCCGCCGCGTCGGCTTCCTCGTCTTCCTCCTCCTGGCGATGTTCACGAACGAGTTCGTCGTTCCCGTGGCGTTCGGCTTCCTCCTGGGTCTCGGCGTGAGTTCGCTGCGCGACGGCGCGCTCGACGGCCGTGCCGTCCAGACGCTCGTCGCGGGGGTGGGGCTGGCCGTCGTCGCACACGTCGTCGCAGGCTTCGTCATGGGGCAGTTCAGCACGACGAGCGGCGTCCCGGTCCGTGTCCTCGCCCCGCCCTTCCAGCCGTTCTTCGAGGGCGCGCGCGCCTCGCTCGGCCAGCTCATTCCCATCGCATTGACGAACCCCGACGTCGCGTTCCGGGCGCTCGCGGTCGACATCCGGACGAAGGTCATCTACCTCATCGCCTTCTCGCTCCCGCTCCTGTTCGTCGCCTACGCCGACGAGGTGACGCTCGGTTCGCTCGCGCCCTTCGTCGGCTTCGCCTGGCTCGTCTCGAACCGGGCGTCGTACGTCACGTTCCGGGCGCACTACCCGCTCTACCTGCTCCCGTTCGTCTACATCGGCGCCGTGCGCGCCCTCGGCCGGTGGGGACACCTCCTCCCGCAGTCGCCGAAGCGCTCCGGCGTCGACCTCCCCTGGACGACGGCCGCGAAACTGGTCGTCGCCCTGCTGCTCGTCAATGCCGGCGTGTTCGTCGTCATCGGCGGTGGGAACATGAAACCGGTCGACGCGAAGACCGACCACCACGAGGTCATCCAGGCGGGGTTGGCCTCGGTTCCCGAGGACGCGTCGGTCGTCACCCAGAACGACCTCTACCCACACGTGGCCCGTCGACCCGCCGCCTCGTTCATCGTGACGCCGTACGAGTTCGACCGGTACGAACGCGAGGTCGGTCCCATCGCCCCGGAGTACATCGTCTACGATACCGAACTCCGGGGGTTCTGGGTCGAACAGGTGCTCGAGTCGTTCGACTCGCGCATCGGTACCGAGTACCAGCTCTACCGGTACGAGGACGGCTTCTGGGTGTTCAAACGCGGCTACGAGGGGACGCCGACCGCTCTCACGACCGACAGCGAGGTCACCTGGGTCGACGACGACCACGAGTTCGAGCCCCGCGATTTCACCACGCAGTCGACGACGGAGGTCCGCGGCTTCGTCGTCAGCCAGGGTGGTGAGGCCGGCGAACGGATCTGGTACGGTCCGTACGCCGTCTTCGCGCCCGGCACCTACACGGCGACCTTCCGCGTGTACGCGACGGGAACCGACGACCGTCCGGCCGCGACAGTCGACGTCGCGGTGGGCGACTCACACCGCGTCGTCGCCCGCGAACAGGTCGCCTCGAAGCCCGGCGTTCAGGAGGTCACGGTCAGGTTCACGCTCGACCACCCGACGGACAAGGTCGAGTTCCGCGGTGCCCACGCCGCGCCCGGCGGGACAGTCGCCTTCGGCGGCGTCACCGTCGACCGACAGGACCGCACCTCGACCGACGCCGATCCGTCCTCGACGACAGCGACCACCGACGTCGCCGTCGACCACGGTCCGGTCGCCACCGCCGACGCGACGCACGTCGGTCCACAGACGCACCGCCCGCCGACCACCGACTCTCGTTCCACGCTCACCACAACGGAGCCACTCAGATGAAGACTCTCCTCGTCACCGTCGACGCCTGGCGCGCCTCCCACACTTCGTTCGCCCCCTCCCCGGAGCGGACGGACGACACACCACCCGTGCCGTACACGCCGAACATCGCGGCGCTCGCCGAGTCGGGGACCGTCTTCACACAGGCGGTCAGCCACGGGCCGGCGACACCGTACGCGTTCCCGGCGCTGCACACCTCGTCGCTGCCGCTCTCACACGGCGGCTACGAGCGAATCGACGAGTCGCGGACGCTCACCAGCGAGGCGCTCTCCGACGCCGGCTGGCGCTGCACCGGCATCCACGCCAACCCGTGGCTCGGCGAGCGCTACGGCTACGCACGCGGCTACGCCGACTACCGTGACGTCGGCGAGTTCTCGCTCCCGTTCCTCGACGACATCCGCGAGGGGCTCATCAGCCGCTTCGGACTCGACCATCCCGTCTACCGGGCGGCGCAGTACGCCTACCGCTACGCGCAGAAGCCGCTCGCGACGATTGGGAGCGGCGGGAGCGACGAGGTGGCCACGGCGCGCGAGGCGCTGCAGTCGGCCCCCGACGACTCGTTCGTTTGGGTCCACCTTCTCACCCCGCACGCGCCGTACACGCCCGCGAAGGAACACCGCGAAGCGATGGGCGTCCCGAACTTCGAGGGGAGCGCGACGAAGCTCTCGACCCGCGCCCAGCACGACCCCGACTCGCTGTCACCGCCCGAACAGGCGGCGGTCAGGCGCCTGTACGCCGCGTCCGTCCGGCAGGCCGACGCGGAGGTCGGGCGGATCCTCGACGCGGCCGACGACGACACGCTCGTCGTCGTCTCCGCCGACCACGGCGAGGCGCTCTTCGAGCACGGACAGGTCGGTCACGAACCCGCGCTGTACGACGAACTCGTCCGGGTTCCGCTCGTGATTCGCCCGCCCGCCGACCGCTCCGTCGGAGCGACGCACGTCGACACGCAGGTCCGCCACGTCGACGTCGGACCGACCATCCTCGACTACGCCGGCGTCGACGTCCCGGACTCGTGGGTCGGCCGGTCGCTCCGCCCCGCCATCGAGGGCGAGGCGGTCGGCGAGGAACTCGCCGTCTCCGAGGTGGCGTCGACGGCGACGACGCCCGGCCACCTCGACCCCGACGCCCTCCAGGTGGCCGTCCGGACGCCCGAACGGAAGGTCGTCGCCACGCCCGACGGGACGGTCCACGGGTACGACCTCGTGGCCGACGCCGGCGAGACCGACCCGGTGACCGACCCGCGCGGGGGGGAGTGGTCGCGCCTCCGCGACGCGCTGTCGGCCCGCCTCGACGAAGTCGAAGTCGGCGAGAGCGCGGGGATCGAACGCGACGACGAGACGGAACAACGGCTTCGGGACCTCGGGTATCTGGAGTGACCCCCATGGTTCGAGCGGTCTCGCGCGACTCCCGACCGACGGAGGGCACCGACGGTGTCTGACGAGTCCAGTCGGCGCTACGCCCGGCCGGTGGAGGTGACGCCGCTGACGACTGTCGTCGCCGCCGGCGTCCTCGGAGCCGTCCTGGCTGTGCTGACGGAACCGCGCGGCGTGCCGTACGTCGTCGCAACCGTCACCGGCGGCCTCGGCGGGTTCCTCGCCGCCCACGTCGGGAGTCGAGCAGTGCGTGACGCCGACGTCGGGCGCCTCCTCGCGGCCGTCGCGGTGACGGGCGGAGCCGCCGCGACCTCCCTGCTCGTCGCGCTCGACACGGGCGTCCGGCCCGCGCTGCTCCCCGCGGTGGGTGCGGTGTGCGGCTTCGCGTGGCTCGCCGGCCTCGGCGTCCGGAGTGCCGTCGACCTCCCGGTGACGTCCGTCGGGGTCCGCGCCGCCATCGCGCGGGTCGACCGCTCGACCTGGTACGTCCTCGGCCTCGCAGCCACGCTGTTCGCCGCCTTCTCGCTGTACACGACGTGGCTCTACACGGCCTACTGGATGGGCGGCTCCGACTTCGGCGCGTACGTCCACATGTTCTCGACGACGCTCGACGGCGAGGGCCTCCTGCTCCACGGCAAGTACCGGGTGAGCCAGCCACAGGGGTCGTACTGGGGCGGACACTTCACGCTCACGCTGCTCGCGTTCCTCCCGCTGTTCGCGCTCGTCCCCTCGCCCGTCACGCTCCTCGTCGCGAAGTCGGCTGTCGTCGCGGCGAGCATCCCACTCGTCTGGGTGCTCGCGCGCGAGTACGTCGGCGACGACACCGTCGCTGGTCTGCTCACCGTCTCGTACGCGCTGAACCCGTTCCTCTGGTCGGCGTGGGTGTTCGACTTCCAGGAGCAGGCGCTCCTCCCACTCCTGGTGTTCGGGGCGTTCTGGGCGTACCGCCGCGAGCGACACGTGCTGTTCGCCGTCCTGTCGACGCTCGCCTTCCTGACGAACGAGTTCGCGGTCATCATCTTCGCCGGCGGCCTCGCCGGGTTGGCGGTGGCGGCCGCCCGCGCGGGTGACCTGCGTGAGCGACTCCCGACGCTCGCGGTGACTGCCGCCGCCGCCCTCGTCGTGTTCGCGCTCGGCGTCGTGGTCACGACACGGTTCAGCGTCGATGCCGGCATCCCGTACGCCTCGTTCGCCGACCCGTTCAAGCCCCATCTGGGGACCCGCACGGGAATCGGGCAACTGTTCGGCGTCGTCGTCGCGGACCCGACGCTCCTCGCGGAGTCGTTCTCGGTGCAACTCACCCAGAAGCTGCTGTTCTTCATCGCGCTGTTCGCACCCGTGCTCTTCCTCTCGCTGAACGACGAACTCTCCCTGGGCGCGATGGTCCCGTACCTGGGCTTCGCGTGGTTCATCGCCGGGCGCGAGATATACCACATGTTCGGCGCGCACTACCCGTTCTACCTGCTCCCGTTCCTCTACGTGGGTGCCGTCCGCGTCCTCGGTCGCGTCGAGATTACCCCGCCGTCGCGGGCGCTCCTCAGACGACTCCTCGTCACCGTTATCCTCGTCAACGTCTTCGCCGGGTTCGCCGTCGGTGCCGACCACAACGTCTTCCCGGTGCCGACGGACGCCGAGCACAACCAGGTGGTCGAGGCCGCCATCGACGACATCCCCGAGGAGGCGTCGCTCCTGACGCAGAACGACCTCTACCCGCACGTCGCCACCCGGCCGAAAGCGACGTACGTCGGGCGACCAGACATGTTCCGGATGTACGAGGCGGCACACGGCACGGTGACACCGAGGTACGTGCTCGTCGACGGCGGACTGGTCGCCCGACAGAACGACTGGTCGACACCCGTCGAGGAGGCGCTCGGCGACCGCCTCGAGACGGAGTACGGCCTCGTCCGGTGTGAGGACGGCGTCGCCGTCTACCGCCGTGGCTACGACGGCCCCGTCGAGGGGATCACCCAGCAGCAACCCGGCCAGTGCTGAGCGCCTCCGTTCTCGTTCTCGTCTTCGTTCTCGTTCCCGCACGCCCCGGCGTCGTCTCGACGCCACGAGACTGACCTGGTAGGCCGCGTGGTGGGGGACGGTCCCCGCCGACGGGCCGTCTCAGTCGCCCTCGCCGACGGCCGTCCGGGCGAGTCGGTAGAGCGGTCGAGCGACCAGCAGGACGGCGACCACGCCGGCCGCGACGAGGTAGCGGACGTCGACGTCGACGTCGTACACGACCCGGCCGAGCGCACTCCCGACGAGGACGTACCCGGTCGCCCAGGGGAGTTCGCCGAGGAGCGTTCCAACGACGAACGACCGGAGCGGGACGCCCGAGACCCCCGCGGCGTACGAGACGACGTCGGCGGGCGTCGGCGAGAGGCGCGCGGCGGTCGTCCCCCGGAGGCCGCCGACGTGGTCGACCGTGCGCGCGCCCCAGTCGCCGACCGTCCCGAACAACCCGCTGTCGGGGGCGTGGCGGGCGACGAGGTACGGCGGCACGCAGGTGACCACCGTCGCGGCGAGCGCGAGGGGAAGGCCGACGACGAGGCCGAACCGGTAGCCGACGAACACCGTCACGAGCGTCACGGGGACAAGAATGAACGCACGAACGACCAGGAGCGGGACGAACACGAGCGCGAACAGCCACACGTCGACGGTGGCGAGACGGACGAAGAGCTCCCGCGGAGAGAGGGTGACGGCGCCGACGACCCCGAGAAGCCCCAGCACCGCGAGTCCGAGGAGTCGACGACGTCGACTGTTCACGCGGCGGGGTACGGCGGGCGACGGTTCAAGCGTGACGGTTCCCGCCCGTCGGTCTCCGGGGTCGGCGCTGGCGGCGGACCGGGCGTCACAGGAGTCGCGAGCGTCGGGGGATGACTGGCGTGTGTCGGTGGAGGGCCGAAGTCAGGTGGGGCGGCCGTGTCGTCGGTGGAGGGCCGAAGTCGGGTGGGGCGGCCGTGTCGTCGGTGGAGGGCCGAAGTCGGGTGGGGCGGCCGTGTCGTCGGTGGAGGGCCGAAGTCGGGGTGTGGGTCGAGGCCGCCGGCTACCGCGGCCGCACCGGTGCAGCGGCGGTTCGCACCTCGGACGCGTCCCGTCCAGTCGCCTCGTGACAGGTCGCCCCGGCGCCGGTGTCTCTCGAATCGGGAGCTCTGCCCGACCCGTGAGGCGCCGCGTCGGACCCGTCGGCCGCCGCGTCGTCGTGGTCCGTCGCCGCGCGTCTCGCGGCGACCAGAGCGAGGACGCCGCAGACGGCGAGCGCGCCTGCGGTGGGGTCAGCCGCGGCCCAGAGAGCGAACGGAACCGTGGCGGCGAGCGCCGTGACGACGGCCAGACCGGCCCAGGTCCGGGGCCGGTCCGTGGGTCGGGGCTCGTCGTCAGGGGCTCTCGGCGGATACATGGGTGACGTGTCCGGGTCGCGTCGTCGCCTCGAGGCCGTCGAGACGGCGTGTGGCGAGGGTGTTCCGAACCACGGACGTTCGTTGTGCGGCCGGGACCGACACTGTTCCGTGTACGTGTGTGGGTGAGACGGCACCACACGGGGCTATACAGATAGCCCCGACGGTCCCCGGCGCTCTGCACCGGAGACCGAAGTCGTCGCCCCGACAATACTTACCACTCCGAACCAACACGGGGGTATGTCCGAGCAGAACGACAGCCGGGTCCGGACCCTCCAACGGGCCGGGGAGTGGTTCCGCCCGGTCGTCGAGAGCGTCGACGAGGCCGTCCTCGTCGCCGACGCGGACCTCTCGACGGTCGCCTACGTCAGTCCGGCGTACGAGGTGCTGTACGGCCAGTCGGCCGAACGCCTCGCCGAGGAGCCGTGGGCGTTCCTCGACGCCGTCCACCCTGACGACCGCGAGCGGTTCGAGACGGACGTCGAGCGGATGCTCGCCGACGTCGACGCCGACGCTGTCGCCGCCGAGTCCGACTCCGCCACGGACGGCCTCGTCCGTCTCGACGAGGCACACCGCGCGGAGTACCGGCTCCGGGTCGACGGCGAGACCCGACGGGTCCGCGTCCGGCGTCACCCCGTCCTCGAGGACGGGTCCGTCGAGTGGTTCGTGAGCGTGACCGACGACGTCTCCGACCGCGAGGAACGGGAACGGACGTACCGGACGCTCCTAGAGGGGACGCCGAACGGCGCCGTGCTCTACGACCCGGAGACGGGCGAAATCGTCGACGTCGACGACCGGTTCTGTGAGACGACCGGCTACGACCGCTCGGCACTCCTCGGCGAGCGCGTCGACGCCGTCACCGCGCCGGTGACTGATGTCGCTGCCGTGGACCGGGATGCGGACGTGGACGTGGACGTCGACGCCTGCACCCGGCGTGTCCGTGACGAGGGCCCACAGCGGTTCGAGTGGCGCACCGAACGGCAGGACGGGACGACCTACCCCGCCGAGGTGTCCCTGTCACTCGTCGAGGTCTCCGGGGCCGAGCGAGTGCTCGCGAGCGTCCGCGACATCAGCGAGCGGAAGCGTCGCGAGCGCCGGCGCGAGGAGGAGCGTCGAAAGTACACCACGCTGGTCGAAGGGAGCCACGACGGCGTCGTCGTCGTCCAGAACGGCACGTACGCCTTCGTCAACGACCGCTTCTGCGAGATGACGGGGCGGAGCCGCGACACGCTCCTCGGCAGTCCGTTCGACGACGTGATGGCTCCCGAGTACCGTGACCTCGTCCGGGAGCGCTACGAGCGACGCATCGGCGGTGAGGCCCCGCCGTCCAACTACGACGTCGAACTCCGGACGCCGGCCGGTGACCACGTCGACGTCGAGATTACCGTCTCACACATCACCCACGAGGGTGAGCCGGCGACGATGGCGACGTTCCGTGACATCACGGAGCGAAAGCGCCGGGAGTCGGAACTCCGCTCGCTCAAGCGGGAGTACGAGACCGTCTTCGAGAACGCGCAGGACTCGCTGTTCCTCGTCGACGTCGAGGACGCGGAGTCACCGGACGAGGGCGAGGGCGAGGACGAGGGGTCGGCGAGCGACGACCGCGACGCCGACGACGTGGCCTTCGTCTACCGCCGGCTGAACCGCGCGTTCAGGGAACAGACGGGGCTCGCGAGCGACGACCTCGTCGGCCGAACCCCGCGCGAGGCCCTCGGCGACGGCCTCGGGGCCGACGTCGCGGCGAACTACCGCCGCTGTCACGACCGGCGGGAGACGCTCACGTACGAGGCGGAACTGTCGTTCCCGGCCGGCGAACGGGTCTGGCAGACGAAGCTCTCCCCCGTCGTCGTCGACGGCGAGGTGACGCAAGTCGTCGGCATCGGCCGCGACATCACCGAGCGGAAGCGCCTCCGCGAAGAGCTCCGCCAGCGCGAGCGGCGGCTTCGCCTCATCGCCGAGCACATCGACGAGGTAATCTATCTCGCGACGGCGGACTTCTCCGAGATCAGGTACATCAACCCGGCCTACGAGGATCTGTACGGGGAACCGGTCGAGTCGCTCTCGGACCGGCCGACGTCGTTCGTCGACGCCGCTCATCCCGACGACCAAGAGCGGTACGAGGCGGACGTCGAGCGGATGGTCGCCGACATCGCGGCGGGCGAACACCGGGAGGCGTACGAAGGCGAGTACCGACTCCGGGTCGACGGCGAGACCCGGTGGGTCAGGGTGACGCGTTACCCCGTCGAGAACGACGACGGCACCGTCGACTGCGTCGTCGGGACTGCCACCGACGTGACCGACCGGCGCGAACTGGAGCGGACCTACCGGGACGTGTTCGAGAACGTGAGCGACGGACTCGTCGTCCACGACCCCGAGACGGGCGAGATACTCGACGTGAACGACCGCTACTGCGAACTGACCGGCTACGGTCGCGACGAACTCGTCGGGGCCGACATCGGCGTCGTGATGACCGACGACCCCGACTACTCCGAGGCGGCGGCCAGCCGGTTGATACAGGCGGCCCGCGACGAGGGTTCACAGCTGTTCGAGTGGAAGGGGCGACGGAAGGACGGCGAGACGTTCGTCGCCGAAATCAACCTCGCTGTCGTCGACATCCGGGGGCGCGAGCGGGTGCTCGCGAGCGTCCGCGACGTCACCGAGCGCGAGCGCCGCCGCCGCGAGTACGAACAGATATTCGACGGGGTCAACGACATCATCAGCGTCCACGACCCCGAGTCGGGCGAGGTGCTCGAGGTGAACGAGCCGTACGTCCAGGCGTCGGGCTACGACGAGTCGACCATCGTCGACCTCGGCGTCGAGGGGTTGACCGCCGACGTGGAGGGGTACACCGTCGAACACTCCCGTGAGATCATCCGGGAGGTCGCGGAGACGGGCGAGTCCGTGACCGTCGAGTGGCCCGTCGAGACTGCCGACGGCGAGCTCCGCTGGTACGAGGTCAACACGACGCCGGCGCTCATCGGCGGTGAACAGCGGGTGCTGGGCATCTCGCGCGACATCACCGAACGCAAGCGTCACGAGCGGATGATGGAGGCGCTCCACGAATCGACCGAGCGCATCCAGAACGCGTCGACGGCCGAGGACGTCTGCGAAGCCACCTTCGAGGCGGCTCGGGAAGTGCTCGGCCTGTCGATGCCCGCCTGCTGGCTCCACGAGGACGGCGACGAGCCGGCGCTGGTTCCGGTCGCGGCACCCGAACCCGCCTGGGAGATGCCGAGCGGGCCGGGTCGATTCGAGCCGGGCAGCGCCGGATACACCGTCTTCGAGGAGGGCGAACGCCGGATGTACAGTCCGAGCGACCGCCGGGACGACACCCCTCTCGACCGTGGGCTCCTCCTGCCGCTCGGCGACCATGGCCTGCTCGGTGCGGCAGAGCCCGGCGTCGAGGAGTACGACGACGCCGTCGTCGACGCGGCGCGCATCCTCGCTCGCCACGCCACGACCGCACTCGACCGGGTGATGCGCGCCGAAGAGCGCCGCGAGAGCGAGCGTCGCATGAGCGCGATTCTCGACCGCATCGACGAGGCCATCTTCCTCAGCGACGGCGTCCGACTGCTCGACGTGGACGCGGGCTCCGTCTACGCGAGCGCCGGGTACGAGGAAGTGTTCGGACTGTCGTACGCCGACCTCGAGGTCGACGACTCGACGGAGTTCGTCGACCTGATCCACCCCGACGACCGCGAGGCGTACCAGTCGACCCTGCGCGAGCGCGTCCGGGAGGTCGAACGGCGCGAGCACGACGACAGCTACACATCCGAGTACCGCATCGAGCGACCGGACGGCGCCGTCCGGTGGATACAGTCCGACTTCTACCCCATCGAGTGGGACGCCGACGACTACCGGTTCGTCATCGTCAGCCGCGACGTGACCGAGCGGAGAGCGCGGGAGGACACCCTCGAGACGTTCCACGAGGCGACCCGGGAACTGACGGAGGCGGGGTCGCGGAAGGAGGCGAGTCAGGTCGCCGTCGACGCGGCCGACCGAGTGCTCGGCTTCTCGCACGTCAGCATCCACCTCTACGACGAGACCGAGGGGACGCTCCGGCCGGTGAGCGAGACGGACCGGCTCCGCGAGACGCTCGACTTCCTCCCCTCGTTCGAACCCGGCGAGGGAGTGCCGTGGCAGGTGTTCGTCGACGGCGAGGCGGTGCGCGGCCCGGACGCGGACGCCGGGAGTGGCCTGTACGGCCGGGGCGTCGCCGACCCAGACCTCCTCTTGCCGCTCGGCCCCCACGGCGTCATGCTGGTCGGTGCGCCCGACCGCGAGTTCGACGACGAGACGGTCGAACTGGCCCAGATACTCGCGGCGACACTCGAAGGCGCACTCAACCACGTCCGTGGACAGCACGAACTCGAGGCGCGAGAGGCGGAACTCCGTGAACACCGTGCACGCGCCGAACGGCTCGAACGACTCAACACGGTCATCAGGGAGATCGAGCAGGCGACCGTCGAGGAGTCGACCCGCGAGTCCATCGAGCGCGTCGTCTGCGACCAGCTCACCCGGGTCGACTCGTACGCCGTCGCCTGGGTCGGTGAGCCTGACCGCCAGGGTGGCTCGCTCGTCTCCCGGACGAAACGGGGCGACGACGACTACGTCGACCCCCTGCCGGTCGACCTGGACGGCGAGGGCGTCGAGCGCCACCCGGCCGCGGAGGCGTTCACCAGCCGGGAGACCCAGACGGTCCGGAACCTCGCGACCAGCAACGCCCGCGGCGAGTGGCGGAAGGCGGTCCTCCGCGCGGGCTACCAGTCGGTCGTCGCCGTCCCGTTCGCCCACGAGGACACCGTCCACGGCGTCCTCGTCATCCTCGCGGAGGACCCGACGGCGTTCGACGAACGGACAGAGGAGATTTTGACCGAACTCGGGCGCTCCGTCGGCTACGCCCTGTCGGTGCTGGAGCGACGCCGTGCGCTGGAGTCCGACACCACGACCGAACTGGAGTTCGCCGCGGACGACGACCTGCTCTTCGTCCGCCTGGCGCGGGCGGCCGACGCCGAGGTCACGCTCGAACGGACCATCAGGCGACCCGGCGGGGAGTTCGACGCCTTCTACACCGTCGAGGGGGCGGCCCCCGAACGGGCCCGTGACGCGGCTGCGACGCTCGGTGGCGTCGCGAACGCCACGCTCGTCAGCGCCGACCCCGGCGGCGAGACCTGCGTAATCGACGTCGAGACGTCGTCGTGGTTCGGGACCGTCTTCGCGGAGCACGGCGCGGTCGTTCGGACAGCCGAAGCCGCGTCCGACGGTGATGGCGACGATGACGGTGACGCCGCCGACCCCCGACTCGTCATCGAAGCGCCGCAGGCGGCCGACGTACGGGCGCTCGTCACGACGTTCCGGGAGCGCTACCCGGAGACAGAACTCGTCGCCCAGCGGACGCGCGAGCGGTCGGTCCAGACGCTCCTCGAACTGCAGGACCTCCTGAGCGAGCAGTTGACGCCGCGGCAACTGGAGACCATCGAGACGGCCTACTCGGCGGGCTACTTCGACTGGCCGCGCGAGTCCAGCGGCCAGGAGATCGCCGAACTACTCGACATCACCCAGCCGACGTTCAACAAACACCTCCGGACGGCCGAGCGGAAGACGTTCTCGATGCTCCTGGACCGCGAGTACCCGGAGTAATCCGGTCGGTCCCGGCGGCTCCGTCCCCGTCCCCGTCTCCGTCGCAATCGGTCACCGGCGCCGGTGCCGGTGTCGCTGCCGACCGAGAGAGTTCGGCGACGCCGGACCGTCGCCCGCCCTGTCTGACGTGTATTGCCCCCGACTCGCCCCCGGGGCAACACACGTAGACAGTACGCCCGTAGGGGACGGGACCGATTGGACAGACAGATGTCACTGGACGCAGGACTGTTCCCGCACCGGCCACCCGTAGACGAAGCGGAGCGCGACACCATGGTCGTCACCATCGGCACCGACGAGGCCGCACGCGTCTGTGCCTGTCTGGCCTCCGAGACGGCGACGCGTATCCTCGCGTGCCTGTTCGACGAACCGACGACGGCATCCGACGTCGCCGACCGCGTCGACACGTCGCTCCAGAACGCCAACTACCACCTCGGACGCCTCGCGGAGTCGGGGCTGGTCCGGGTCGTCGACACGTGGTACTCGTCGCGCGGCGTCGAGATGGACGTGTACGCCCCGACGCACGACGAGTTCGTGCTCGCCCCCGCTTCGTCCGCCCCCGGCGACTGGGCGCTCGACGAACGTACCGACGGCGAGCGACGCACAGAGGGGACCGAGACACCGCTGGTCGCCGGTCGGTCCTCCTGAGCGTCCGATGCCCGCAGAGTCCGGGCCAGCGGCCTCGACGCCGCCGGTCGACGAGCGGCAAGTGCTCGTCGTCGGCGGGAGCGTCGAGGGACTCGCCGCCGCGGCGTTCCTCCGCCGGGCGGGCCTCTCACCGGTCGTCGTCACGACGGGTGAGCGCCGGCAGAGAGACGGCGACGTCGTCCTCTGGAGCGCCGCCGCGTCGCTTCTCGCGGAGGCCGGTGGGGGGGACGACCTCATCGCGTCGGCCGTGACGGTCCACGAGTGGCACCTCCGGTTGTCGACAGGCGAGACGGAACGGCTGACGAGTCCCCACGACGGCTCCGACCGGTTGCCGTTCCTGGCCGCCGACCGCGTCGCCCTCCGCCGCGTCCTCCGGAGACGGCTCCCGGCCGGGGACGTCCGGCTCTCGAAGACGCCCACGCGGCTCGAACCGACCGACTCCGGCGTGCTCGTGGAGTTCGCTGACGGGGTCCGCGAGCGGTTCGACGTCGTCGTCGGCGGCGAGGGCGCACACTCGTGGGTCCGACGGTCCCGGTTCGACGCCGACGGCCCGACCCCGTGGGGGACGACGACCTGGACGGTCCGGTCGCCCGGCCGCGTCGGTCGGCCGGGGACGGTGTCCGAACGGTGGACTCCCGACGAGACGGTGACCTGTGGCCCACGCTCCGCCCCCGGACGGATACAGTTCGTCACCACCGAAGTCGACGCGTCGGACCCCGACGCCGCCGCGCGACGCCTGTCGTCTGTCGCCGACGTCGGGCCCGTCGCCGAGGTGTCACCGTCCGAGTTGACCGTCGTCGACGGCGGTCCCGACTACCGGGTCCGGTCCGAGCGGTGGGCGGCGGGACGCGTGGCGCTGCTCGGTCCGGCCGCTCGCCCCCTGCCACCGACGCGCTCGCTCACCCCGTCTCTCTCCGTCGAGGACGCGTACGTCCTCGCAGACGAACTCGCGAGCGCCGCGTCGTCGGCGACGGCGCTGGCGCGGTACGCCCGGCGGCGGCAGGAGCGACACCGAGTCCTCGACGAACTCCTGCCGCATGGCTGCCCGCCTCTTCACGACTGCACCGTGTCCGACGGGCGCGGACTCCGGCACCTCCACCGGGCCCGAGCGGCGGTGCTTCGTTCGGTCTTCGCCCGGGACGGGCCCGATGACCCGAGCGACGCCTCGCCGAGTCCCTGACGGTCTTCGCCCGAAGCCGTCCACGCGTCCTCGCCGTCGGCGGAGACGTCCCCCACCGTCGCCGGTCGTTATCACGACTGAAAAGCACCGGGTAACAGCTAACTGTCTCCACGCCGCCTCCTCGCCAATGACCGCCAGTCGACCCGGAACGACGACCTCCTCACTGGCTGAACTCGTCGAGGAGGTGGAGGCCGCCGGCCTGACTCTGACCCTGTACAACCCCACTCTCCCCGAGGAGCGCCTCGCGCTCGTCGAGAACCACTTCGACGTGACGACCATCTCCGTCCGGCGGCGTGCGACGGACGACGGCACCCCGGAGAACTTCGCCGTCCTTCACGACGGCGACGAGTTCGTCTCCGCCTGTGACGTCGCGGCACTGAGCGCGGCCGTCGACCCCGCCGCGGCGTTCACCCCCACGGAGCACCCGAACGCGGAACCCCCCGCGCTCCTCGCCGAAATCGACCAGTCGACCTTCACCGAGTACGGCAAACGCCGGATGATACTCGCCTCTCGGGACATCGAGAAGCGCGCGTGGCGGGCTGGCGCGTCGGCCATCCACGTGGGGTTCCAGGAGTTCAGTCGCCTCCGGACCCAACTCGACCTCTACCGCCGTCTCACTGAAGACGTCACCGTCCACCTGTACGGCGAGGCCGACTGGGAACCGCCCGTCGAGAACGTCGTCCTCCACGGCTACGCCACCGACGAGATACGCGACCACTGGTTCGTCGTCTTCGAAGCCGACGACGAGGCGGACGAGCTGGGCGCGTGTGCCATCCTGGCGCAGGAGCGAGAGCCGAATGTCTACTCGGGCTTCTGGACGAGCCAGCGCCCGCTGGCCGACCGGGTTCTCGACCGACTCGAAGCGGAGTACCCCGCCACCGCGCCCCACGCCTGAGTGTCGCCCCGGCGGTTCGCAAACGCTTTACTGGATGCGGGCACGCGGGTTCGTATGGACGAGAAGCGGGAACTGCTCGACCTGCTGCAGCACAGTGCGCGCGAGAGCACCGCCGACATCGCTCGGCAGCTCGGCATGGAGGAGGCAGCGGTCGAAGCACTCATCGCGGAACTCGAAGAGGAGGGCGTCATCCGCGGCTACCAGGCCATCGTCGACTGGGACAACGTCGAGGGGGAACAGGTCACGGCGATGGTGGAACTCAACGTGGAACTCGACCGCGAGACGAAGTACACCGACATCTCCGCCCGCATCGCGAAGTTCCCCGAAGTCTCCGACCTGAAGCTCGTCTCCGGCGACTACGACTTCGCCGTCGAAGTCGTCGGCGACTCGATGCACGACGTGTCGATGTTCGTCTCCGAACGCATCGCGCCCATCCCCGAGGTGACGCAGACGGTGACCCACTTCGTGATGGACACGTACAAACAGCGTGGCATCGAGTTCGGCGACCACACCGAGGACGACCGCCTGAGCTTCTCACCATGAAACGCGCGGAGCGAGTTCAGGCCATCCCACCCTCCGGTATCCGCCGGTTCTTCGAAATCGCCGAGGAGATGGACGACGTCATCTCGCTCGGGGTGGGCGAACCCGACTTCAGCACGCCCTGGGCCGCCCGGACGGCCGCCATCGACTCCCTCGAGCGGGGAAAAACCTCCTACACGGCCAACAAGGGGATGCGGGAACTCCGCGCGGAGATCGCGCGGTACGTCCGCCGGTGGGACCTCGACTACGACCCCGACACCGAGATTCTGGTGACGACCGGGGCGTCGGAGGCCGTCGACCTCGCCGTTCGGTCGGTCGTCGACCCCGGCGACACCGTCGCCGTCCCCCAGCCGTCGTACATCTCGTACGTCCCGGCGGTGACGTTCGCGGGCGGCGACCCGCTGGGCGTGCCGACGTCCCGCGCGGACGACTTCGTGCTCACGCCGGAGGCCCTCTCCGAGGCGGGCGCCGAGGAGGCCGACGCGCTGATGCTCTGTTACCCGAACAACCCCACGGGGGCAGTGATGACGGAGTCGGAACTCGAGGGGGTCGCCGCCTTCTGTCGTGAACACGATATCGTCGTCCTCTCCGACGAGATTTACGCCGGCCTCCGGTACGACGACGAGCACACTTCTATCGCCACCCTCCCCGGGATGCGCGAACGGACGCTCGTCTTCAACGGCTTCTCGAAGACGCACGCCATGACCGGTCTCCGCCTCGGGTTCGCGCTCGGTCCCGAGGACGCCGTGACGGCGATGAACCGGATTCACCAGTACACGATGCTGTCCTCGCCGACCACCGCCCAGCACGCGGCCGTCGAGGCGCTCCGGAGCTGTGACGAGGACGTCGAGGAGATGCGCACCCAGTTCGACCGCCGTCGACGGTTCGTCATCTCGCGGTTCAACGAGATGGGGCTGGACTGCTTCGAGGCGAAGGGGGCGTTCTACGCGTTCCCCTACTGCGGCGGGGACGACGAGCAGTTCGCCGAACAGCTACTGCGAGAGCAGAACGTCGCGCTCGTACCGGGGAGCGTCTTCGGCGCGGGCGGTGAGGGGCACCTCCGCGTCTCGTACGCGACGGGCATGAAGGAACTGAAGGAGGCGCTGAACCGCATCGAAGCGTTCGTCGCCGAGCAGTGGACCGTCGCGTGACGGACCACGTTCGCCGACACCGGCGTCGGCGTCGCTGACCCCGTCCGCCGTCGCTCACCCGGACTCGTCGGCGTCGTCCGCGGGGTCGAACTCGACGCCACGGCCGAGGTCACGGTAGAGCGCGGAGACGTCGTCACCCTCGTCGAACTGTCCGAGCGTCTCGTCCAGCTCGTCGCGGAGTTCGGTGAGCTGGTCGTCGAGTTTCTGGTACTCCTCGCTCTCTGCGAGCGCCGTCGGCCCCTTCTCCGACTCCAGCAGTGCCTTCTTCGAAGCCAGAGAGAACAGTTCCTGTACGCCGGAGTCGTACGCGCTCCGCAGGAGGAGGTTCGAGACGGTTTCGTGGAGGGCGTCCTTCGAGACGGGCTTGACCAGGTAGTCGTCGAAGCCCATCGCGACGATGTCGAAGTCGGGTTCGACGGCCGTCACCATCGCCACCCGGCAGTCGAAGCCGCGCGAACGGATCTCGGCGAGGGCTTCGTCGCCCGAGAGGTCCGGCATCCGGCGGTCCAGGAGAACGACGGAGACGCTCTCGTCGAGCTTCTCCAGCGCCTCACGACCACCGTACGCGACGCGGACCGTGTACTCGTCGTCGAGCCAGGTCGCGTACAGGTCTGCGAGATCCGGTTCGTCTTCAACGATGAGAACGACGGGCTTCTGCTCGCTCATTGGTGGGGGATGGTGCCTCTCGTGGCACTCACGCGGGCAGAAGGTGTGTGCGTATATGAACGTACCCCACGCCCGAACTGGGTGGTCGTCGTATCAGCGCCCAACAGAGGGGTTCGCATGGCTGTATGGCAACGTCGGGCGGACCACATATAATTATTCCTGCAGTCTCTTCGTGGTACCGCGGGGGGTCGGTGGCCCGTCACCGCGCCTCCGTCATCTCACGAACGGTAATGCGTGTCGCCTCGACGTCTTCGAGGACCGCCCCCCACCCGCCGACGGAGTACGCCTCCCCCTCGGAGATGACGGTCAGGCTCACCTGGCCCGCCAACTGCGACAGGGCCGGTGCCCCGCTGGAGGCGGTCCCGCCGGAGTAGTGGACGTCCGTGACGTGGCCGACGAACGACATCGGCTCGCCGGTCTCGGTGTCGAAGCCGTCGACGGCGACACGGATGCGCGCCCCGTCGTTCAACAGGGGTTCGATTTCGCGGACGCACTGTCGGATGTCGGCGTAGTCGAGGGGGAGCGACGCCGACCGCGAGGAGTAGACGGTGTCCCACACCTCCCACAGACAGGTAAGGAAGTACCAGTGGAAGACGTACGTGAGCGTGTAGTCGTCGACGAGGACGCCGTACTGGTTCAGCGAGTGGGCGTGTGGCGCGAAACAGGTGTTCGTCCGGTCGACCAGCGCGACGAACGGCGTCGGGAGCGTTCGGTTCCTGACCTCGGTGACGACCCCGTCGAACCGCGACACCGACGGGATCGGTCCGCCGTCGGCCTCGTCGGTGTGGATGGAGAGTTTGATGATGGCACCGTTGTCGAACGCGCGCCGGAGCGCCGGCCGGAGTTTCTCGAACTGTGCGGGAGTCACCGCCAACTGGACCTCGTTCTCGGCCTCGCTGATGAGCCCCCTCGCCCGTTCGAAGACGGTGTCGAACCGCTTGACGATGCTCACCTTGTGCGTGTCGACCGCCGGTTCCTGCCACCGCTCTTCGATCTCCTCGGCGGCCTCGGTCAGCATCGTCGCGCGTTCGCGGAGGTCCGCCAGTACCTCGTTCGGGTCGCGAGCGCGGGCGTGTAAGCTGTCCTGCTCGTACGTCTCGATGTACCCCTTCCCCTCGAGGTCGCGGAGGACGTCGTAGATGCGGGCCGTCGGGACGGTGCAGGCGTCGGCGATCTCGGTCGCGCTCGCCGCACCGAGCTGTAACAGCGCGTTGTACGCCTCGGCCTGATACTGCGAGAGCCCGGCTTCTTCCAGTGCTGTGCGGAGTTCGGCCGTATTCATCGATTGTGTGTCAGAACGCCCTCGGCAGTAATAACCTTCGTCACTCGCCCCCGGGTGTCGGCGCCGCGTGATGGGCCGTCGGCGATGCTCGTCCAGTCGACGAGCGACCTGCTCACGCGGTCCGAACCGACGACCGTCCCGTTCCTCGGCTCCGGCCTGCCCCGGTGGGACCCGGCACGGGCGGCGCTCGTGAGCGCGGCGCTTACTGGTCGGGGCTGTAGTTCGGCGCCTCGTCCGTGATCATCACGTCGTGTGGGTGCCCCTCGGTCTGGCCGGCCGCGGAGATGCGGACGAATCGAGCCCGTTCCTTGAAGCCGGAGAGCGTCTCGGCACCGACGTAGCCCATCCCGGACTTCATCCCGCCCACCAGCTGGTGGAGTTCGGAGGCGAGCGTCCCCTTGTACGGCGTGGCGGCCTCGACGCCCTCGGGGACGAACTCCTCGTCCTCGTCGGCGTCCTTCAGATACCGGTCACCGCCGCCCGAGCGCATGGCGCCGACCGACCCCATCCCGCGGTACTGCTTGTACTTCTTGCCGTTCATCGTGATGACGCGGCCGGGCGCCTCTTCGGTCCCCGCAAAGTACGACCCCAGCATGACGGCGTCGGCGCCGGCGGCGATGGCCTTGATGGCGTCGCCCGAGTACCGGATGCCCCCGTCGGCGATGACCGGCACGCCCTCGGGTGCGGCGACGTCGGCGACTTCGGCGACGGCCGTGATCTGTGGCATCCCCGCGCCGGTGACGACGCGCGTGGTACAGATGGACCCGGGACCGATACCCACCTTGACACCGTCGGCGAAGCCGACACAGGCCTCGGCGGCCTCCCGGGTGCCGATGTTGCCGACGACGACATCGGCCTCGACCTCTCCTTTGATTGCGCGGGCGGAGTCGAGGACGTTCATGTTGTGCGCGTGCGCACAGTCGATGAACAGCACGTCTGCGCCAGCCTCGTCGGCGGCGACGGCGCGCTCTTCCTCGAAGGGACCGACGGCGACGCCGACTCTGAGACGGCCCTCCTCGTCGCGGGCGGCGTCCTCGTGCTCGCGGCGCTGGAGGATGCCCTGCATGGTGACGAGGCCGACCAGCCGTCCCTCGTCGACGATGGGGACGCGCTCGATCTTGTGGTCGTACATGAGTTCGAGCGCCTCGCGGGCGGTGACGTCCGTCGGCGCGGTGATGACCTCGTCGGTCATTGCCTCCGTCACCTGGTCGGACTCCCCGACCTCGAGGAACGGCCGGATGTCGGTGCCGGAGATGATTCCCAGCACCCTGTCGTCCTCGTCGACGACAGGCGCGCCGGAGACACCGGCGTGTTCCATCATCTCGTCCACCTCGCGGACGGTCTGGGTCGGCGAGGCGGTGACGACGTCCTCGCGGCGGATGAACAGTTCGTCAGCGCGCTTCACCGCCTCCACCTGTGCGGCCGTCTCCTCGACGGTCATGTTGCGGTGGAGTACGCCGAGGCCACCGTTGCGGGCCATCCCGGCGGCCATCTCCGCTTCGGTGACGGTGTCCATCGCCGCCGAGAGCACTGGGGTGTTGAGCGTGACGTTCTTCGAGACGCGCGTCGACACGTCTGCGTCGTCGGGTTCGACCCGCGACTCCATCGGCCGGAGGAGCACGTCGTCGAACGTCAGCGCCTCCGGCACGCGGAGTTTCTCCGAGAAGGGGCCTGGGTCAGCGTCCTTCGCCATATAAGCCGTCAACGAGCGGGCGACAAAAGCGTTGCGAGAAGGCACGTGTGTGGGTGTCGCTGCCACTCTCGCTCCGATAGGTGTGCACGTCCGTGTGTATCCCAGTCGGCCTCTCAGTCTCTCGGACGGACGACGCCTCCGGCGGATTCCGCCCGCCGAACGTCGTGTTTTATCTTCGAACGGCTCCGACGACACAGCCACCGAACGGCTGTCGGCAGGCTGACCTGTCGTCGCAAGTGTTGCCCCTGTCCCCACCGTATGACGACGGTTCGTCACCACTAATCCGTTCTCACCGACGATTCGTCACTCAATATCCCACATACCGACTGTTCTTCTGTGACGTGCGGACGGGTCCCACACAATCTTTAATATCCTACTCCGGCATCCTTCGAACATGGACCCCGAGCGTTCCATCGCGACGCGCAGTGCCGGTCAGTTGACCCGTTCCTCCGGCAGCCGATTCTTTACAGCGATGGCGCGCACATTTAAACCGGCAAACGGCATCAATGCCTCCCTCGGCGGTCACGACGAGTCCAGGTCGGGGTTGCGCCCGTATCGCCGTTTGGCCGATGGTGACGGCCGCTGACGTGAGATGAGCGTCTCTCGGCATCCGGTCGCGCTCAGCATCGAGCGGCAGGTAGGTAAGTCGACTCGCCTGCTCGCGACGGTGATGGCGCTGCCACTCATCGACGGCATCTTCCCCGCGTTAGTGCTGGCCGGCGCCCTCACCTACCCGTTCGGTATCATCGAGACGGGGCTCTTGGTGTTCGGTGGCTCCGCGACGGTGGCCGTCATCCTCGCGGAGATGGACGGCTCCCCGCGGGACATCGTCCCCTCCATCCTCCTGCTCGGACTCGTCCTCGTCCCCGTGGCGGCGCTGGAGGCGGCGCTCGCACCGACCATCGAGAGTATGCTCGACATGCCGACGTTCCAGCGCTTCGCGGGCCTCGTCATCGTCGCCGTCGCCGCCAAGACGGCGAGTGCGCGGGTCGGTGAGTATCTCCCACGCCCGGCGGTCATCATCGGCCTCGGGCTCGTCGCCAGCTTCCAGCCGGGCGCCCTCGACGTCGCGGTCACCACCGACCCGGTCCTCATCGCGAAGGCCGCCGCGACGGCCGGTGTGGGCGTCGCGTTCGCGCTCGGCGTCGCGCTCGCGGGACCACAGCTCCGGGGCGCGGTCGACATCGACCGCTTCCGCTTCGGCTCCTCGGTGGCGCTCGGCATGCTCGCGCTCTCCGTCCTCCAGCTCATGCCGACGGAGGCACCCGTCGCGCTCGGCGTCCTCGTCGTGACGGCAGTGTTCTCGTTCGACCCCGACGGTTCGCCGATGGCGGCCGAAGAGCACGACGCGGACGACGACGCGGCCGCCGAGTCCGACTCCGCCGACGAAGCCGTGCCGGAGCCGGACCCCACGCCCGCGTCGGGGTCGGGCGTCCCTGCGGTCGCCGACGGCGGCGACGAACCAGACGGCGACGCCTACCGGTACCCCAGCAGCGAGGACTCGCGGCTCCCCTGGCTCTGAACTGAGTCCCGACCCGACGGCCCGGCGGCCCGGGTGGGACGAACGCCTATCACCGTCCCCGTCCACTTCGGGGTATGCCACAGTTCACCATCTCGACCGACGCCCGCCTGACGATCGACGACATCACCGACCGCGTGGCCGAGGCCGTCGACGACGTCGCTCCCGGAGCGGGTGAGCGGGTCTGTACCGTCTTCGTCGAACACACGACCGCCGGCGTCGTCGTCAACGAGGCCGAGTCACGCCTGCTGGGTGACGTGGAAGCGTACCTGTCGCAAATCGTCCCGAACGAGCGCTGGGACCACGACGCCATCGACGACAACGCCGACGCACACCTCCGGACGCTCTTTCTGGGCAACAGCGTCCAGGTGCCCGTGGTCGACGGCGACCTGACGCTCGGCAGTTGGCAGTCGGTGCTCCTCGTCGAGTGCGACGGGCCGCGACAGCGGACGGTACGCGTCGTCGTCTGACGCGCTCGTCGGCGTCGACACACCCGACCACCGGCGATGACGAACGCTTACGTGTCCCGCATCCCATCGTTGGGGTATGAGCAACCGCGTCGTGCAGGGCCGCATGGTGACGCCCGACAAGCTCGCCGAACTCGTCGAGGGGTCGCGACCGATGGAGACCGACGGCATCGAGGACGCCGACCGTGACTGCCCCGACTGCGGCGGAAACGTCATCTCGGTGGGCTACATGCCCTCCGTGACGGAGTTCGTCACCGGGTACAAGTGCCAGGAGTGCGACTGGAAGGAGACGGACCGCGAGTAGGCAATCGAAAGCCCTTTTAATCGAATCGCCATACGAGAGGATGCAGGGGTCGTGGCCAAGCCCGGCATGGCGACTGACTCCAGAGGCTACCGCCCGGTGACGACACTCCAGACTGATATACCGAGCGACCGACTGATCATCGGTCGTGTTGACGACCCTCTGGAGGACCGAGGCGCGACCGGAGATATCAGTCGATCGGGGGTTCAAATCCCTCCGACCCCACTCTCTTTCCACGCGAACTATCCGGCGAACACCGCGTAGCGTGTGCTCGCTCCCCATGAGCGCGGGACGTTGTCACGAGGAGGATTCGGACAGAGCGGACGAGCGAAGCGACGCCCTCGTCACAGTCTCTCCGACCGCACTATCCGACTGGACGCTCTCTCACGGACCGCACTCGCCGAACGGAGGCTCCGTTCTGCGACGTCCCTCCCGACGCTGCGTCACCAGCCAGTCCCCGGAAGTGCCACCGACGGGGCACTCTCGCCTCCGGGAGTAACCCGGAAGAACGACACCGGTGCCGTCCACACGCGACCAACACACTCGTTCACGCTCCGGCCCAGCAGCGTTTCAGTGCGATACGGGGTCCCGCTCCCCCGGTTCGTCACCGACCGACATTCACTCACGCGTGATTTATATCGACGCGTCGCCACTACGTCGTTATGACACGTCCCCGACGTAGCGGAAGCCCCTCCTCACCGTGGCGCTCCCGTCGGCAGTTCCTCGCGACGGCGGGCGCCACCGCCGTCGCGGGACTGCTGGCCGGGTGTGGTGGTCGGAGCGGTGGCTCCGCGGACAGTCAGTCAGAGTCGCAGTCGACGCCGGCGCCGACTCCGGCGGCAGACCCGACGGTGACGGCGACGGCGACGCCAGCACCGACCGGGCTGCCCGGCACGTACTTCGTCGACCCGGTGAAGGGCGACGACGAGTTCGCGGGGAACCATCCCGACTCGGCCTTCGCCACCCTCCAGCCGCTGACCACGAACGGCCGGGTCGACCTCCGGCCGGGAGACGTCGTCAAACTCCGCGCGACGGCGCCCATCGTCATCGAGGACAACGTCGACTTCTACCTGGTGAAGGCGAGACCGGACGACCCCATCGTCGTCGAACCGTACGGTGACGGTCGGCCCGTCATCGACGCGAGCGACGTCGAGGGGTCTGCCATCCGGATGGAGGGCGCACAGTACATGACGCTCCGCGGCTTCGAGCTGAAGAACGCCGGGAGCGACGGCATCCAGGTCCCCGGCGCGGCCAACGGGAGCCAGCAGGCCATCGGCTGCGTCTTCGAGGACCTCCTCGTCCACCACTACGGCCAAGGCGACAGCACCGAGGGGAACGGCATCGGCTTCTACCGTGACTCGTACGACCACGTCGTCCGCGACGTCGTCTGTCACCACGGGGCCGTCGACGACAACTCCGACGGTTTCTACATCGGGGGACAGAACCGCCGGTTCAGCGGCGGCCACCGGTTCGAGCGGTGCGTCGCCTACCGCAACGCCGACGACGGCTTCGACTTCTTCCGCTGTGCCCCCGAGCGTCCGAGCACACTCGTCGACTGCGTCGCGTTCGGGAACGGACGCGACGGCGAAGGGGCGACTGGCGACGGCAACGGGTTCAAGATGGGCGGCGGGTGGCGCACCGGCGGCAACCACGTCGTGCGTGGACGCTCGTACGGGAACGACGCCATCGGCTTCGACTGCAACGGCGCGAGCGCCGCGAACACGTTCGACAACTGCACCGCG
Organism: Salinigranum sp.; assembly: GCF_041641895.1. Lineage (NCBI taxonomy): Archaea > Methanobacteriati > Methanobacteriota > Halobacteria > Halobacteriales > Haloferacaceae > Salinigranum > Salinigranum sp. The sequence goes on from NZ_JBEPXO010000044.1 coordinate 26,147, forward strand.
TACGACAACGGGACGTACGGCTTCGAGTTCACCGGCGACACCGACCCGGACCACGTCGTCCGCAACTGCATCGCGTTCGAGAACAGCGAGGGCCCGGCGAACCTCCTCTACAACGCCCGGTCGGAGGCGAACACGTGGGACCTCGACATCGACGACCCGGCGTTCGCGAGCGTCACCGCCGCCGCCGACGCGTTCTTGCACCTCACTGCGGACTCACCCTGCGTCGACGCCGGCATCGACATCGGCGTCTCCTACGTGGGGAGCGCGCCGGACCTCGGCGCGTTCGAGTTCAGGCCCTGACGCCGACCGGCCCGTCGCGTTCGGTCGCTCGCCGCCGTCAGTCGGACTCGACCTCCGCCGGTTCGGCGTGGCTGCCGAACTCGACGGTGGTCCCCTCGTGTCGACACGTCTCCAGCGCGTGCTTCGCCGCGAACCCCGCGTCGTGGGCGTTCGTCCCGGCACCGACGCCGACTTTCAGTTCGACACCGACGCTCTCTTCGACGTGTGCGATGGCGTCCCGGTACGCCGTCCCGGAGAGCGCCGGACAGACCGCGATGATGTTGTCGCCGCCGACGAAGAACGAGAGCGCGTCGTGTTCCTCGCGCATGTAGCGCATCACGGCGGCGTACCCCTGCTCGATCTGGATGAACGAGTCGAACTCGTTGAGCTGGTCGGTGTACTTCCCGGTAGCGTCGTTGACATCGAAGTGGGCGATGTGGACGTCCGTCTCCGTCCGGTCCTCCTCGGAGAGCGGAGTGCCTCGCAGCACCTGCCGCCGGTTACCGTCCTGTGCGCTGCCGACCTTCTGGAGCCGTTCGGTCGCGTGTTCGAGCGCGACGGCGGGTAGTTCGTCGACGCCGATACCGAGACTCACCGTCACCGGGTAGCGGTTCCCGATGGACTCCTGGAGAAGGGCGTGGTCCTCGCGGTCCAGGCCGTTCGTGACCGCGACCATGTTGTCGAACCGGGTGAAGAAGACGTACCCGTCTCGCGCCCCGACGAAGTTCGCGAGGTCGGCGAAGAGTCGCGACTGCATGGTCTGGAGGTCCATCTCACGGCGCGGTTCGGGGGTGACCGTCCACGGACCGTAGTTGTCGATCTGGACGAGAGTGAGCTGCGTGTTCGTCACGTCCGGAGTGTAGGAGGGCGAGAATATCCCTCCTTTGGTTCACCGCGTCGCCGTTCAGCGACTCGCGGTCGTCCCCGAGCGCCCCGGCCCCCGCGACCGGACCGCCGTCACCCCGAGGAGGAGCGCGAGCCACGTGACGAGCCAGACGAACGCCCAGGTGAACACGATTGCGGTCGTCGACAGCAGCGGGAAGACGCTCACGACGGCCACCACCACCGAGTAGCCGACGCCGAGCGAGACGACGGCGACTGCCAGGCTCACCACGCCGCAGGTCGCCTGTCCGAGGCGTCCAACCGGGGTCCACTCCTCGACCGGACAGCGTGTCGGTTCGCCCCACTTCATGCGTATTGGTAACACGCCACTCGACTTAACCGTTCCCCGCGTCGAGACCACGTCTCGGTCGACGGGCGGCGGCGGAAGCCGACAGCCTGAACTCCCCTGCCTCCTCCGGTTCGGATATGCTCAGTGGGGTCATCTTCGACGTCGACGGGACCGTCGTACGCGGCGACGAGGCGTTACCGGGGGCCCGAGCGGGGCTCGACCTCGTCAGGGACCGGGGACTCCGACGCCTGTTCGTCTCGAACAACCCGACGAAACCCGCCGCCGCCTACGAGTCGCGCTTCGCCCGTGCGGGCTTCGACGTCTCTGCCGACGAGATTCTCACCGCGGCGACGGTCACCACCACGTACCTCGACGAGCACTACGGCGACGACCACCACTTCGTCGTCGGCGAGGAGGGCCTGCGGGCGCTGCTGTCGGAGGCGGGTCTCTCGCTCACGACCGACCCGGACGAGGCGACGGTCCTCCTCGCCTCCATCGACCGCGCGTTCGACTACGACGAGCTCTGTACGGCGATGCGGGTCCTCCGGGACGACTCCGTGGCGTTCGTCGGGACCGACCCCGACATGGTCATCCCGGCCGCCGAGGGTGACATCCCCGGGTCCGGCGCGGTCATCCACGCCATCGCGGGCGTCGCCGGTCGCGACCCCGACATCGTCCTCGGCAAACCCTCCGCACCCGCCCGCGAACTCGTCCTCTCGACGCTCGGCGTCGACCCCCGCGAGTGTCTGGTCGTCGGTGACCGCCTGGACACCGACATCGCCTTCGGGGTGAACGCGGGGATGACGACGGCACTGGTCCGGACCGGCGTGACTGACGACGCCGACCTCGACGCCGCCGACGTCGAACCCGACTACGTCCTCGACTCGCTCGCCGACCTCGGTGTGGTCGACGGACTGGGCTGACGTCTCGTCGAGCCCGGTCAGCACCACCTGCACAGCCGGCAGCCTCGCAGACGGACATCCCCCGGAGGCACGGCGCTGTCCGACACTGCTTCGACGGGACGAGCCGTCGTCGCGCTCTGTCGCGGCCCGCAGGTCCTCGCGGCCACGAGCGCCCTCGACGGCCACGAGCCGACGTCGTACCAGACCGCCCCGCCTTCGGCGCGGGCGGACGACGACGACCGAACGTTCGGCGGGTCCACACGGTGGTCGACCACGTGAGCGTCTGACGAAGAGTTATATACGTGCCGCGTGCTACCGATGTACATGGACGAATCGGCAGAACCACCGAACAGCCCGTACGTGTTCCGCGAGGAGCACGAAGCGCCCCCGTCGCACGACCCAGAGGAGCGGGAGGTCGTCATCGTCGACGGTCGGGCGATGAGCTATCGGGTCTACCGGCGATAGCGGCCTTCTCGACGTCTCCGTCGCAGTGAGCAGTCGCTCTCGTCTCTCTTCGGCGTCGAAGAACGAGGAGGGTGGTGTCCGGGCGGTTCAGGCCTGGATGTCGGCGCCGCCGTGGACCGTGACGTCCGCGTGGAGTTCCTCGCGGAGCGCCGCGTGGACGTGACAGATGCCTTCCGCACGGTCGGCGATGTCGGCGAACGTCTCGTCGTCGAGGTCGGCCTCGACGTAGACGTCGAACCGGACCGCCGAGAGGTCGTCGTCGCCGTCGAGGTCGGCCTCGGCGTCGATCTGTATCTTCCCGAGGTCGTCGTGGCCGACCTGCTGGCCGCCGACGCGGAACGCCGGGAGGTAGCAGGAGGCGTAGTCCGCGACGAGTACCTGGTTCGGGCTCGGGCCGTCCTCGTTGAGCGCGTCGATGTCGAGGGTGAAGTCGCCGACCTGGCTCTTCGTGGCGAACCCGTCAGTGCTGAGCGTGTGCGTCTGGATGTCAGTCATGACATCGTATTCACCGGACTCGACGGGCTTAAAAACTGATGACTCGGGTCGGCCCCGTGCACGACTCCCGTGTCGGGACGCCCGGCCCCACGTCGGGCCGGCCGTTCACACTGACTGCTGTCGGTCGGTACCGGACGACCAGTACCCGGTGACACCAGTCGGTGTCAGAGCAGCGTCGCGTCGAGCGATATCTCGGCGCCAGCGAGCACCCGCGAGACGGGACAGTTCTCCTTCGCCCCCTCGGCGTACTCCATGAACGTCTCCTCGTCGATGCCCGGGACCGACGCCTCGACGACGAGTTCGATGGTGTCGATGGTCAGGCTCTCCATGTCGAGGTGGACGTTGGCCGTCGCGTCGACCCGTTCCGGCTCGTGGCCGTCCGACGCGAGGTCGTTCGACAACGCCATCGCGTAACAGCCGGCGTGGGCGGCCGCGATGAGTTCTTCGGGGTTCGTCCCGTCGCCGTCTTCGAACCGCGAGAGGAACGAGTACGGACCCTCGAAGGCGCCGCTCCCGAGCGAGAGGTGTCCTTCCCCGTTCTTCAGGTCGCCTTCCCACGTCGCGTCCGAGCTTCGAACTGGCATACGAGTAACAGGAGGCCGTCGACCGATATAAACACTTACCCGAACCGGCTCTCGCGGGGCCGCCGCCTGCCACGAGAGTTAGGTGTGACGAGTCCTGCGGGGCGAACGAGGGGATGAACCGCGACGACTCGACCGAGCGCGACACGCACGACACGTACGACGACGCCGTCGCCCGGACGCTCCTCGACGGGAGCGAGTTCCACCGGCGACGGCTGGCGGTCGGCATCACACAGCTGTCGCAACGACGCAAACTGCTCCTGTTCGCCGGCGTCGCGGGGTCGCTCGCGCTGTGTCTCCCCATCGGTGTGACGCTTCCCGAGGCGGTCCGCGAGGGCTTCCTCGGGGGCGTCCCGCTCGCCGCGACGCCCGCCGTCCTCGCCCTCGGCCTGTTCGGCCTCACCGTGGAACTCGCCGCCGGCCTCGCCGTCGCCGCCGTCTCCTATCGGGCGCGCGCGACGACGCTCACGGAACGCGAGGCGCTCCACCTCGTCGCCGTCGACAACGTCGCCACCATGGCCGGTCTCGGCGTCGGGACGCTCGCCGTGTTCGCCACGCTCTGTGGCTTCGCCGTCGGCTACGGCGGCGTCGAAGCGGTCCAGGCGGTCACCGCCTCGGGTGACAACGGTGGTGGGCCGTACACCGCCCCCCCACTCCCGGTGCCGTCGGTGAGAGTCTTCGGGAGCGTCGCTCTCCTCGTCGGCGTGCTGCTCGCCGCGCTCGGCGTGAGCGTCGGGAGCGAGGCGTAGATCGTCGTGGACCGCCGCCGGGTTCGGTTCGGTGTCACCCCGACTCGAGCAGGTCACGAAGACGGTCCAGCGTCGCGTCCAACTCCCGCTGGTTGTACGCCCGCACCACCGGGTTCAGGAGCGTCGCCACCGGACCGCCCGACACCGTGAACGTCGCCTCGCAGGTGACGCGCGTCTCGCCTTCCCGTGGCTGTAGTCGCCAGTCCATCTCCCCGTCGACGCCGCCGCGGAGCGTGAACCGGAGTCGACGCGGCGGGTCGTGCGTCACCGCCTCGACCGTCCCCCGCAGGGGAATCCCGAACAGCCGGTAGGTGTAGCCCGCGCGGTGTCCCCCCTCCGGGAGTCGCTCGACGTCGTGGACGGACGAGATGCTGGGCGAGATGCGCTCGTGGTTCGGCGGCGTGTCGAGGAAGGCGAAGACCGCTTCGGGGGACGCAGCTACCCGTTCGGTCGACGAGACGGTCACCATACTCGTGGGTCGGCGGCGACGGAAAAAACGGTGGCGTCGGCGTGGCCCGGGACGAGTCGAGTCGGGTCGGGTCGACGGGTCAGAGCTCGAACGTCTCGTCGCCGGCGAGGACGTGGACCTCGGCGTCGCTGCCCGTGGCGGCCACCTCCCTCACGAAGTCGTCGGTGTCGACTTCGATGGGCGGGAACGTGTCGTAATGCATCGGGAACGCGTGGTCGACGTCGAGCCAGTCGACGGCGATGGCCGCCTGCATCGGTCCCATGGTGAAGTGGTCTCCTATCGGCAGGGCGGCGGCGTCGGGTTCGAGGAACGGCCCGATGACGTCGCGCATCTCCGTCATGAGGCCGGTGTCGCCGGCGTGGTAGAACGTCGTCGACTCCTCGTCGGACATCTGCGTCGGCTTCGTGTCCGAGACGACGAAGCCGGCGGGCATCCCCGCG